>NZ_JBHYUG010000008.1:148668-164690 GCF_042749375.1 Streptomyces sp. NPDC059477
ATCGTCGACTGGGTGACGGCCACCCACCCCGTGGCCCACAACCACCGCCCCAGGCGGCGGATGTACCCCCCGGGCACCGGCCCCCGCGTCACCGCCCCCCCGCCCCACCGCCCCCCGGAGACCCTCACCCCCCCCGCGGGCCCCCCACCCCCATCGACCCCCCCGCGACGGCAACCGCACGGCGGGTACGGGTCACAGGCCCGGCCTCGCGCAGCAGAACCCGCAGGACAGCGCCCTGGTCCCTCGCGATCCGCAGCAGTCCCTGCCCACCGCCGCCCACCGCAGGGACGGTGGCCGCGTCACCCGGGCGAGCTCGTCGATCCCGTCGCCGAGCGCCCGATGTCCCCAGCCTGGCCCTCGCCCGCCCACTGCCGGCGGTCCCGGCGTGGTGCCGCAGGCCGGGGATTCGGTCGTGGGTAGCGTCGCCGTGTGCTGTCGTTGCGTCGTCTGACCGGATCGAGGTCGCTGCTCGCCGCCCTGGTGGGTGTGGCGGCGGTGCTGGCCGTCGGTGTCGCGCTGGTGGGGCTGGCGCTGAACGCACACCACGAGCAGGCCGCGCACCGGATCGAGACCCGCTGGGCTCCGGCCGTCGCGGAACTCGTCGCGGTTCAGGCGGCGGCGGGCGACCTGCGGGCCGCCGCATTGGCCGGAGCAGGGGGCGAGGAGATGCGCCCGGAAGCCCGCACGTCCCTGCTACGGCATCTGAAGGAGCTGACCCACCTGGTCGCCGGCGCGGACACCGAGGTGAACACGAAGGCCGGGAACCTCGATCGCAGTGTCGCCCGGTGGCTGGCGAACGACCGCCCCGGCGCGGAGGCGGACCTCGTACGGGTCTACGCGCAGCCCGCGTCCGCCGCCGGCGCGCATCCCGCCGAGGGCACCTACGCCGCGGTCGACGCCCGGGCGGCAGCGCTCGCGGCACTCCTGGACCAGCACAGGGACCTGGACGTACGAGCCACGGCCTGGCAGATGGACGGGGTGATGTACTACATCCTGGGCCTGTCCGCCGCGCTGCTGACCGCGGCCGTGGCAGCGGCGGCGTTGCTGGAACGCCGCTATCTCGCCCCCGCGGGCGCGCTCGCCCGGGAGCTGCGGCGCGCGGCCCGGGGTGACACGTCCGCCGGGACGCCGCCCAGGAGGAGCCGGGGGTGGAGCGGCCGGCTGTCGCGGGAGGCCGAAGCCGTACGCGAGCGTCTGGCCCACTCCCAACGCCAGTCACGCAGGGACCAGGAGGCCCTCGTCCAGGTCGGGCCCGCGGTCAGGGGCCTGCGCGAGATCCTGGCCGACCTGGAGGAGCCGGGACCCGGGGTCGTGGTGGCCGGGGACGTGCGCGCGGCCGAGGGCCTGATCGCGGGCGACTACCTCGCCACGGTGCCGCTCGCCGACGGGACCACCGCCGTCCTCCTCGGCGACGTCTGCGGGCACGGGGTCGCCGCCGGACTGCTGGCGGTACGCCTGAAGAGCGTCGTGATGGTGAGCCTGCGGCTCGGTGCCGGTCTGGAGGCATCGGTGCGTGCCGCGCACCACGCCCTGGCCGGTGAGGAAGAACGCTTCACCACCCTGGCCATCGCCGTCCTGGACCCCGAGCGCGCCACCGTCCACTGGGTGAACGCCGGTCATGAGGAGCCCTTCCTGCGGCGGGCCGACGGCACGGTCGAGCGCCTGGGGACCACCGGCCCCATCGTCCACCCGTTCCTGGCGGCCCCGCCCGTCACCTGGCAGACCCGCACCACCCGCCTGGGACCCGGTGATCTGCTGGTGCTGTCCACCGACGGCCTCACCGAGGGCCGCAACAGCAGCGGCGAGGAGTTCGGCGGCGACCGGGTGGCCCGCGTCCTCGCCGACCTGAGCGAGCCCGCCCCCCAGGCCGCCGTCACCGCCCTGTACGCAGCCGCCGAACACTTCCACCTCGGCTGGGCCCGGGACGACGTCAGCCTCCTCGCGGCGGCCCCCGCCCCGGCGAAGCCTGCCCCGCCCCCGCCCCCGCCCGCGGAATCCGCCGCCACGGAGCCCCCTGCCGGACCGTCCCCGGCAACTCCACACTCCGGCACCGAGCATGAACGGACCACATCGCAGGAAGGATGAGGCCGCCTCGGCAGGCGGTACGCGAGCAGGACCGCGCGGGGCGACCGAGGCAGGGACCCGCCCGCACCCGGGAATGACCACGGCCGCACCCCGCGTTGCCACCGGCATGACCACGAACGCGCCCGGACCCGAGGTACTGCGCTACACCGCCTTCTCCAGCGACCCCGAGGGCGGCAATCCGGCAGGTGTCGTCCTGGACGCCACCGCCCTCAGCGACAGCGACATGCTGGCCATCGCCGCCGATCTCGGATACTCGGAGTCCGCGTTCCTGACCACGCCCCCGGAGGGAATCGGCGGCCAGGAAGGACGGGCGTACACCATCCGCTACTTCAGCCCCAGGGCCGAGGTGCCGTTCTGCGGGCACGCCACCATCGCGACCGCCGTCGCGCTCGCCGAGCGGACGGGCCCCGGGAAGCTGCTGTTCGCGACGCGCGCAGGCACCGTGCCCGTGGAGGTGACCGGGGAGGGCGGGACGGTCCGGGCCACACTCACCAGCGTCGAGCCGCACATCGAGGAGATCGCCGCGGCCGACCTCGCGGAGGCGCTCGCCGCGCTCGGCTGGCCGTCCGCCGATCTCGACCCGGCCTTCCCGCCCCGGATCGCCTTCGCCGGGGCCCGCCATCTCGTGCTCGCGGCGGCGACACGCGGTCGCCTCGCGGATCTCGCGTACGACTTCACGCGCCTCGAAACCCTGATGCACCGCCTGGACCTGACCACCGTCCAGTTGGTGTGGCGGGAGTCGGCCACCGTCTTCCATGTCCGTGACCCCTTCCCCGTCGGCGGTGTCGTGGAGGACCCGGCGACCGGCGCTGCCGCCGCCGCCTTCGGCGCGTACGCACGCGAGCTGGGGCTGGTCCCCGAGGACGCCGTCCTCACCCTGCACCAGGGCGAGGACATGGGCCGCCCCGGCGAGCTGACGGTGACACTGCGGGCGGGCGACCCGCGCGTTCAGGTCAGCGGCGCGGGAGCCCGTATCTCCTGAGGCGCCGGCCCGCCGGGGACGGGCGTGCGGGGTGGTTCCTATGGTGTCGGCGATCCAGTCATCGGGGCGGGCACAGGCGGACTCGGCGCCGCCGCCTGCCTCGCGCAGCGTGGCGTCGAGGTCGACGTCGTGGAGATCCGGGAGAACTCCGAGGTCTTCGGCGTCGGCATCAACCAGCCGGCTGCCCGTCGGTCCTGGGCGGTGATGTGCCCGCGAACAACGCGCTCGCCCGGCGCGACCTCCACGACATCCTCACCGGCGCGGCCCGGCGCGCCGGCGCCAAGGTCTCCTACGGCGTGTCCCTGCGGGACCTTGAGGACACGGGTGACGAGGCCCATGTCACCCTGACCGACAGCACGACCGGGACCTACGATCTGGTGGTCGGGTTCGACGGACTGCGCTCCCCACTGCGGCGACGCCTCTTCGGCACCGAGTTCGAGCACGCCTTCACCGGATACGCGGTGTGGCGGCTGACGATGCCCCGGCCGACGGAGGTCACCAACACCCTGCTCTTCCAGGGCGACGGCACCAAGGCGGGCGTCATCCGGTTGAGCGACCACCACAGCATGTACTTGCTCCACGTCGCCCCCGAGCCCGGCAATCCCCACATCGCCCCCGACCGCATGGCCGACCTGCTCACCGAGCGGCTCGCCGGGTACGGCGGGCTGACCGGAGAGCTGCGCGACAGCATCACCAGCCCTGACGGCATCGTCCACAGCCCGCTCAGCGAGGTCTTCCTGCCGTCACCCTGGTTCAGGAACCGCACCATCGTTCTCGGTGACGCCGCGTACGCGCCCCCCACCACACCCAGGGTGCCGGCATGGCCCGTGAGGACGCCGTGGCCCTGGGCGAGGAACTCGCCGTGCCGGTCAGCTCAACCAGGTGGAGCGCGTCCTCAACCAGCCCTTCTGAACAGCCAGACGCCCTGAAGCGCTCCTGGTCACCCCGAGGCACTCCCGGTCGCCCTGAAGTGTTCCTAGAGGAAGGGCGTCCCCGCGTCGAGCCCCGACAGCACCCTGCCGTACAGCTCCAGGTTGGCGGCGGGGTTGACGAACGAGTGCAGGCTCAGGGCGTTCAGGTCCCGCACGATCCGCTGGACCGGCGCCTCCCGGTGCAGGGACGAGGCACCCGAAGCGGACCCGATCAGATCGGCGGCCTCCTTGCACAGCCGCGTCAGATACCCGCACTGCGCCCTGACCCGGACCCGCTCCCGCGTCGTGTACGGTTCTCCCCCGGCCGCCCTGGACTCGATCAGCGCCACGAGGTCGGCGGTGATCAGTTCGGCGGCGGAGACCTTCATCGCGGCCTCGGCGAACTGGAGATGCGTCACCGGGGCCTCGTGCTGACGCTCGTAGAAGGTGTACGTGATGCCCCGCTGATGGATGCGCTCCTCGAACTCCGTCAGAGCCGCCCGCGCCAGACCGAGGGCGCCCGCCGCCGCCCAGGCACAGAACATCAGCAGCACGGGCATCCGGTAGAACGGGTCGTCGCTGTTGCGCCGCGACGGGAACGTGCCCGCCAGCAACGGCCCCACCGGCAGGACCCGATGGGCGGGCACATGGACGTCCCGGGCCACGACGGTGTTGCTGCCGCTCCCGGCCAGTCCCGAGACGTCCCAGTCGTCCAGCACCGTCAGCTCGGTCATGGGGATCGCCAGCCACAGCGCCTCCGGCGGGCCCTCCCCGGTGTCGGCCAGCGCGGTCAGCAGATGCCAGTCGGCGTCCTGACAGCCCGTCGCGAAGGGTGAGTTTCCGCTCACCACATAGCCGCCGTCCGCCACAACCGCCTTCGCACTCGGGATGAGGGTGCCACCCACCCGTACATCCGGACTGGTGAAGATCTCGTCCTGGGCTTCGTCGGGGAACAGGGCCGCGATGAACGCACACCCGGCCTGGATCAGTGCCATGAACCCGGCCGACCCGCACGCGGCGGAGACCTCGCTCAGCGCGCCGACCTGAGTCCGCAGCGAGGACTGGTAACCCCCGTAGCGGCGCGGGACGTTCATCCGGTGGATCCCGGCGCCCGAGAGAGCCTCGACGACCTCGCCCGTCACCCGCCGCTGTCGCTCCGTGCGCGCGGCGTGCGAGCGGATGAGCGGCTGGAGCCCGCGCGCGCGTTCGACGAGGTCGGTGTCCGAACGAGGTACTGACGAACCGGTCAAGGGGCGACCTCCGGTCTCGGATCACAAGAGGCCTTCACCGTCGCGCCGATCAGGGTGACTGTCAATGCCACGTCAGGGCGTGGCGGTTGATCCGCCCGGTGCCCTCGACCGTTCGGCCCGCCCCCGGCGGGACGTCACCAGGAGCGAGCCGAACCCCGAGCCCATCGGCGGCACTGCCTACCTGTCGCTCGGCGACCGCCGGTCACCCGTTGCCGTACGGCGCCGCGCCGGACTCGTCGTACGCACGGCCGACCCGGACGACCGGCGGGTCAGCGGTGATCTGTCCGGTGCGGGCCGGTGAACCGGCCCTGGCGCGCGAGCAGGGTGGCGGGCGGCCCGTCCGCCACGAGGCGTCCGTCGTCCACCACCAGTACCCGGTCCGCGAGTTGGACCGTCGACGGGCGGTGGGCGATGACCAGGGCCGTGCGGTCGCGGAGCATGGTGCGCATCGCGTGGTGCACGGTCCGTTCGGTGGGGATGTCGAGGGAGGAGGTCGCCTCGTCGAGGATCACGATGGCGGGTTCGGCGAGCAGGGCACGGGTCAGGGCGATGAGCTGCCGCTGGCCCGCTGAGAGCCGGGTGCCGCGGGCGCGGACGTCGGTGTCGTAGCCGTCCGGCAGCGCGGCGATGACGTCGTGCGCCCCGATGTCCCGCGCCGCGCGGGTGATCGCCCCGGCATCGGCCCCGGGCCGTCCGATGGCGATGTTCTCGGCCACCGAGCCGGAGAAGAGGAACGCGTCCTGCGGCACCATGGTCACCGTTCGGCGCAGCTCATGGGCCGACAGTTGCCGCAGGTCCGCCCCGTCGATGAGGACGCGGCCGGTCACGGGGTCGTGGAAGCGGGCCAGCAGCTTGGCCAGGGTGGACTTGCCGGCACCGGTCGGGCCGACCACGGCGACGGTCTGACCGGCGGGGATGCGGAAGTCGACGCCGGACAGTGCCTCCCTGCCGCCGGGGTAGGCGAAGCTCACGTTCTCGAAGGTCACCGAGCGCCCCCGGCTGCGTGCCGCGATCGGCGGCAGGGGTCTCGGGGCGGGTGGGTCGGGGACGGTGGGCTCCTGGGCGAGCAGGGCGGCGAGCTTCTCCAGGGACGCGGTCGCCGACTGGTGGGCGTCGGCGACCCCGCCGAGCCTGAGGGGGTTGTCGTAGAGCTGCCGCAGGTAGAGGACGGCGGCGGCGAAGACACCCAGCTCCAGTCCGCCGGAGACGACCCGGGAGGCGCCCCACATCACCAGCAGGGCCACGCCGACGTTGGCGACCAGCCGTGAGGAGGTGACGTACCGGGCCATCTCCAGGCCGGCGTCGCCGTTCGTCCGCTCGTGCTCCCCGTTGAGGACGGCGAACGCGGCCGAGTTGGAGGCCTCCCGCCGGAACGCCTGGACCGTACGGATGCCGCCCAGGGTTTCGGCGAGTCTCGCGACGACGGCGGCGATCGCGCTCGATCTCCTGCGGTAGATACGCGTCGAGCGGCGCCGGAAGGACCGCATGGTCCAGGCGAGCGGTCCCATGACCAGCACCGCCGCGGCACCCAGGGGCCGGTCGAGGTACAGCAGCGCGGTGGTGATGCCGACGGTGGACACGGCGGCCGTGACGATCGCCGCCAGCCCTTCGTCGAGCAGCGCGCGCAACGCCTCGACGTCCGTGGTGAGCCGGGAGGTGAGGCGGCCGGAGGTATAGCGCTCGTGGAAGTCCAGGCCCAGCTCCTGGGCGTGCCCGAACACGCGGACCCGCAGGTCGAGCAGCACGTCCTGGCCGATCCGGGCGGACACCGCGACGAAGCCGTACTGGAGGGCACCGGAGGCCGTCGCACAGAGCAGGTGGCCGATCGCGACGGTGGTCATCGGCCCGCGGTCGCCCACGCGCCAGGCCGGCACCGCTCGATCGAGCGTGTACGCCACCAGCAGCGGACCCGTCAGCGCCGCGCCCCGCTGGAGCAGTATCAGCGCCCCGGCCAGCCAGAGGCGGCGCGCGTGCGGGCGCAGCAGGGACACCAGCAGGGAGCGGGCCGCTCCCTCGGGTACGTCCTTCCCCCGCGGGTCGCGGTGCCGCCCGGTGCCCGATCGGATCACCGCGCGCCACCCCCGTAGCCCGCGAACGTGCCCATCAGCGAGGTGTATTCGGCGCAGGTGCGCAGGAGGTCGTCATGGGTGCCGACGGCGGTGATCCGGCCGCCGGACAGCAGCGCGACCCGGTCGGCGAGCAGCACGGTGGACGGCCGGTGTGCGACGACCAGGGCCGTCGTGGTGGCCAGGACCCGCCGCAGCGCCGCCTCGACGAGCGACTCGGTGTGGATGTCCAGCGCGGAGAGCGGGTCATCGAGGACCAGCAGTCGGGGCCGGCCGACGACTGCCCGGGCCAGCGCCAGCCGCTGACGCTGGCCCCCGGACAGACTCATGCCCCGCTCACCGACCTGGGTGAGCACACCGTCCGGGAGGGTCCCGACGAACCCGTCGGCCCGGGCGATACGCAGGGCCCTGGCGAGATCCGCCTCGTCGGCGTCCTCGGCTCCCAGGAGTACGTTCTCGGCGACCGTCGTGGAGAACAGCGGGGGCTCCTCGAAGGCGACGGAGACCTGACGGCGTAGCCCGGCGCGTGTCAGTGCCGTCACGTCCGTCCCGTCGAGGAGGATCCGGCCGCCGGTCGGCTCGTGCAGGCGGGGCACCAGGGCGACCAGAGTGCTCTTGCCGGTGCCGATGGTGCCCACCAGGGCCACGGTCTCGCCGGGCGCGATCCGCAGGCTGACGCCTTGGAGGAGGGGCGGCTCATCGGGCGACGCGTCCGGGTAGCGGAACTCCACGTCCTCGAAGACCAGGTCGGCTGCGGCTGCCTCGGGCCTGTCTTCTGTTTCCGCCGTCGGCCCGGCTCGCCGGGTGAGGCGCGCCCGCGCGTGGTCGGCCGGGGCGGGCTCGTCCATCACCTCGAAGTAGCGGTCGGCCGCGGCGGCGGCGTCGCTGCTCATCGCGAGCAGTGATCCCGTCGACGCGACCACGGGGCGCAGTTCCATCGCGACGGCGAGAAAGGCCAGGAGGGTCCCGGCCGACAGCACGCCGTCAGCCACCTCCACCGCGCCCAGCACCAGTACGGCCCCCAGCGACGCGTCCGGCAGTACCGCGAGCAGCGTGGACAGGGCTGCCAGCAGGCGAGCCTTGGCCAGTTCCGTACCGTGGATCCGCAGCGCCCGCTGCCGGAACGCCCGGGTCAGCCGGTGGTGATGGCCGAAGCTCTTGACGACCCGGAAGCCCAGCACCGACTCCTCCACCATCGTGGTCAGATCGCCGGCCTGTTCCCTCGCCCGCCGCGCCGCGAGCCCGTACCGCGTCTCAAGGAAGGAACACAGCGCCAGCAGGGGCAGCACGGGGGCCAGCAGTATCAGGCCGAGCACCCACTGCTGGGTCAGCAGGAGCACACAGCCGACCAGCAGCGTCACGGCGTTGACCACCAGGAACGGCAGGGCCAGCGCCAGAAAGCCCTGTAACGACCCGAGGTCCGAGGTGCCTCGCGACACGAGCTGGCCCGACGACCAGCGGTCGTGGAACGAGACGGGCAGACGCTGGAGGTGGTCGTGGAGCCGACCGCGCATCGACGCCTCGACCGCCGCCAGCGGGCGGGCCATCAACCGGCGCCGCACCCCGAAGACACCGGCCTCGACGACCCCCAGGAGCAGCAGGAGTCCGCCGGCCAGCCACACCCCCGCCGCGTGTCCGTCGCTGACCGGACCGTCCACCAGCCACTTCAGCACCAACGGCACCACCAGCGCCAGGCACGAAGCGATGACCGCCAGCAGCACCGCCAGGAACAACCGGCCCCGCACCGGCCTCACCTGCGGCCACAGCCGTAACAGCGAACGCACCGGAGAGCGCCGTGAACCGTGAGAGAACAACTCCACCACCCATGCAAGCGTCGGCGGAGGACACTAGCGACGCCCGGTCCGGCGGTCACCCGATTTTCCGCGCCGCCGACGGACTCGCCCTCACTCGACGGACTCCGGGGGCGTTCCGCGTGCCTGCGATGAGTCCGCGTAGTGGGTGGCCAGCGCGGTGGCGCGGTGGTGCAGGGCGGTGCGCAACGACTGCGGGGCGAGGGCCTCGGCGTCCGTGCCCAGCTGCCACAGCGCCCATTCCGCGTGTCTCGGATCCTGGAAGGTCACCTCCAGCCGCAGTCGGCCGTCGGTGTCGGGATCCTCCGCGCGGACGGCCAGTACGGTGTCCAGCAGTTCCTCCCGCCGCGCCGGGTCCACCCGTACCAGCACGGTGAGGTGGTCGCCGCCGGAGAGGAACCGCGCGGAGCGTTCACGCCAGATCCGGTCCAGATCAACGCGGTTCGGCCGCTGCGCCGGGTCGGGGAGTGCCTCGGCCGTCAGGATCCGGGACAGCCGGTAGGTGCGGTCCGCGCCCGATCGTGTGGCCAGCAAGTACCCCTGCTCACGTACGGTGACCAGGCCGATCGGATCCACCGTGCGCCACTTCGGGCCCTGCCCGGCCGCCGTGTAGTGGATACGCAGCTTGTGTCCCGCGAGCACCGCGCGCCGGACCTCGATCATGGTGGTGTCGGGTACCCGCTCGGTGACGAGCCGACGGGAGAGCAGGTCGGTCTCCGGGTCGACGAGGAAGCGCTGGGCCGCGTCGCTCGCGGTGGCCCGGTGGCTCTCGGGCAGCGCGTCGACCACCTTGCGCATACCCGAAGCGAGCGCCGAGCCGAGCCCGAACATCTTCTCGCCGCGCGCCGATCCGGCGGTCAGCAGGGCGAGGGCCTCGTCGTGGTTCAGTCCGGTCAGCTCGGTCCGGAAACCGGGCAGCAACGCGAAACCGCCGTGCCGGCCGCGCTCGGCGTACACCGGGACACCGGCCGCGGACAGCGCCTCGATGTCGCGCAGCACGGTGCGGGTGGACACCTCCAGCTCACGGGCGAGCGTGTCCGCGGTCATCCGACCGCGCTGGCGCAGCAGAAGCACCAGTGAAACCAGCCGGTCGGCACGCATGCCGGAACGCTACCGGAATACGTGACCGACGGTGTCGTGATTTGTTGGGAGGCTCACGGACACGACGTCGGCGCAGGACCGATGGACGTACTTCCAGTGAATCGAACGGAGCTGATGTGGCAGTGGAGCGAACGGCGGTCAACCCGGTGACGTGGTCGGCGGACCTGGGATTCAACCAGGGTGAGATCGTCTCCGGGCACACCCGGACCCTGTACATCTCGGGGCAGACGGCGATGGGCGGCGACGGCAGGCCCCGGCACGACGGCGACATGGCGGCGCAGTTGACACTCAGCATCGACAACCTGGAAGCCGTGCTCGGCGAGGCCGGCATGTCTCTCGCGAACCTTGTCCGGCTCAACGTCTACACGACGGACGTCGATGTGCTGTTCCAGCACTACGGGGTGCTGGCCGCGCGATTGGGCGCCGCCGGGGTGGCGCCGACCACCACGATGCTGGGGGTGACCCGATTGGCGATCCCGGGGCAGCTGGTCGAGCTTGAGGGGACCGCGGTGGCGTGAGGTGACCTCGCTGCCTCTGCTTCTGGAGCAGTGACTCAACGCTCCCGCCCGGCAGTTGGAATCGCGCCGGTCTCGGGCGATCCAAAGGGCTCGATGGTGGTCTCGGTGCCGTTCACCGATGCCTCCAAGCAGAGTCCGCTGCCCATGAACCGCAGGTCGAGGATGAACTGTGAGCCTGTCCCGGACTCCTTGAGACCGTGGATGCGCTGGTCGATGTAGCCGAGTTGGTTCAGGATCTCTCGCACCTCGGCCGGGGCCGGCTCCTTCACCTCGCCGAGTGCCTGGGTGATGCGTTCGGCGTGGAGGCGGCCCACGCACTTCTCGACCGCACTCAGTTCCGTATCGTGCGGAGCGGCGGACTCGCCGGGTGCCGGGCCGGCTCCGGCCGGTGGAGCCGTGTCGATCGGCAGAGCCTCCACGGGGGCGGTCGGCGGCCTCTCCGCCTCTTCGTCGGCGCTCGCCTCATGTTCTGGGGGAGTGTCCGGGAAGCAGGGCCGTGCGACCGTGTCCAGCATCCGGACGAAGGCCACCTCCTGATCGGGGCTCGGTGGCACGGAGACGGGCCGCGCGTCGGCGGCGTCGGCAGGCCTGTCCCGCGACGCTCCGGCATTCGTCCTCTCCGTGCCACAGGCGGTGAGCGCCAGGGCGGCGACCGCCAGGAGCGCGGGAGTGAGCCATAGGCGGCGACGCTGGGCGGGAGTCACGGTGCTCGGCGGGTGAAGGGTTCGAGTCATGTGCACAGTTTTCGGTCGTGTTGCCCGATGCACATGAGTACTGATACTCAAATGGCCTTCGGAGTAAAGGGAGTTGGTGGCGCAGCCGGAGCGTCCCTGTCGATCACTGGCACCCCCGCTCGCTCGGCATCGCTTCCGCGGGCGGTCACATGCACCGCAAGGGCCGCCGGGTGTCCAGATACCCGGCCGCGTTGCGGAGCGCCTGCTGTTTCCACAGGTCCGGAAGCTGGTGCAGGGCCGACTTCGTGGTCACCACATCGGCGAGCGGCCCGATGTGGGCGTAGTCCAGGAAGCCGCCCCGGTGCCAGTGCGGCGCGACGCCGAACCGCTCGGCCCGGGCCTGGGCGAAGGCGAGCATCTCCTCGGACACATCCACGCCGTGGGCGACGGCACCGCGTCGCGCGGCCTGGACAGCCAGTGAGCCGGTGCCGCACGCCAGATCGATCAGACGGCTGCCCTCGGCAACCCCCTCGTCTTCGTCCAGGCCACCACCGCCCCGACCCCGGTGCGATTCCCCGCATCTGACGAGCCGTTCGTCCTGCCCCGGCAAGGGCTCGTCCGCGCCGCCGCCGACCATTGGTTCCGAAGCCTGGGCATCCATCCGCACATCGCCATCGAGGCCGACGGACACGAAGCCCTCCTCACCCTGGTCGCCCTCGGCTACGGCACCGGCATCATCCCCGACCTCGTACTGCGCCACAGCGGCATCCGCACGGGACTTCGCCGGCTGCCCACCCCCTCCGCCCCCGGCCGGCTGACCATCGGCGTCTGCATCCGACGGGCAGACCTGCACCGCCCGCTCATCGCCGCGGCCTGGGCGGTGACCCAGGCCGCGATGACGGACAATGCCGGGATGACCCGACCCAGAATCCGCGTCGCCGCATACGTGATCCGAGACCGCACCGTCCCCGAGGTTCTGGTGTTCGATCACATCGGCCTGCCGGAGGCCGGCACCCAAGTCCCGGCGGGAGGAGTCACATCGGGCGAGGAACTGGAAGAAGCGGTACTCCGAGAGGTCGCCGAGGAGACCGGTCTGCGTACGGTCACGGTGGTCCGCCAGATCGCCGTGGAGGACAAGCCCCATCCCGACACGGGTCACCCACGGCGAACCAGCTTCTTCCACCTCCAGGCACCAGCAAACACCTCCGACGCGTGGGACCATCAGGTCCATGGCGACGGAGACGACGCCGGCCTCACCTTCGCCTGCCGGTTCGTCCTCCTTCCCCTGAAGCAACCACTGGCCGACGACCAGGACACATGGCTCGGCCACATCGATCCGCGCTGGACCACCGCCGACAGCGGCAGTCGGTAGTCAGCGACCGGGCTGATCCGGGGAACCGGAGCCGTCGCCTGTCCTACGCGCCGCCGGGCCGCTTCGCCGGGAAGCCGTGACCGTCGGCGCGGACGACGACCGCGAGCACGGGCAGCAGGAGCAGCAGCATGGCCCAGGGGAAGGTGTCGCTGCCGCGCACGTCGAGCAGGACGCCGCCGATGACGCCCCCGCCCGCCATGGCGACGTTCCACAACGTCACCAGCATCGCCTGTGCCGCGTCGGCCGAGTCGCCACCGGCGTCACCCGCCGCCGTCTGGAGCAGCGTGGGCACACCGCCCCACCCAAGACCCCACAGCAGCGCGGCCCCGTACACCAGGGCGGTGGTGTCCGAGAGCACGGCGAGCAACGCCGCGGACACGGCGACCAGCAGGGTGGCGGCGATGGTCAGCGCGCGCAGCCGGCGGTGGATCTGCGCGCCCACGATCCAGATGCTCAGCAGTGAGGCGGCACCGAACACGAGCAGCACCGCGGCCGTGTCGCCGCCCAGGCCCAGGTCCTCCAGGAACGTGGCGACATAGGCGTACAGGATGGTGTGGGCCAGTACGAAGACCAGCGTGACGAAGAGGACCGGCGCCACCCCCGGTACGCGCAGCGCGCCGAGCATCCTTGGGCGCTCACCGGCCTTCTGCCCGGGGTGATCCGGTACGGCGGCGAGGATCCACACCAGCAGGAGCGCCGTGAGCGCGGTCATCGCCAGGAACGCCGTGCGCCAGCCGAGCGTCTCACCGAGGAAGGTGCCGGCCGGCACACCGAGCGAGAGCGCCACGGGGATGCCCGCCATGGCGACCGCGATGGCCTTGCCCTGGAGCGGCACGGGCGCCAACCGGCGCGCGTACCCGGCGAGCAGGGCCCAGGCCACACCGGCGGCGACACCCGCGACGAACCGGGCCGCCAGCGTCAGACCGTAGACCGACGACAGGGCCGTCACGGTGTTGGCCACGGCGAAGGTCGCCATCGCGGTCAGCAGCAGTGCCTTGCGCCGCCACGCCGCGGTGGCCGCGGTCAGCGGGATCGCGGTCAACGCCGTACCGATCGCGTAGATCGTCACCGTCTGGCCGGTCGCGGACTCGCTCACCCGGAGGTCGTCGCTCATCGCGGGGAGCAGCCCCGCCGGGAGGGTCTCGGTGAGGCTGGTGATGAAGACAGCGGTGGCGAGGGCCAGCAAGGGGAAGAGCGGAAGCCTTTCCACGCCGCACACCCGCGCGCCAGGGACAGCGCGGGCGTCCTCGCCGGAGCCGGCCGGTGATGTGGACGAAGTGCTCATGCGGAGATCTCCGGTTTCGTGTGCGGGCGGGGCGTTCCGGGGGTGCCTGCTCGGGTGTCCCGGGTACGGGTGCATCGCGACGCCCCTCCCCATGGCCCCGCCGGGCGAGCGAGATCGTCACCCGGCGGCAACGACTGTGCGGGACCGCGCTTCGGACCTGCTTCGGACGCGCTTCGGAAACACTTCGGGCCCGCTGACATCGGACATGTACGGTTGCCCACATGCGGTTTGGGGTGCTCGGGCCACTCGCGGTGTGGGACGACGACGGAATGCCGGTCACGGTCCCGGAGCTGAAGGTCAGGGCACTCCTCGCGGATCTGCTGGCGCACGAGCAGAGGCCGGTCTCCGCCGACCGCCTCATCCACGACCTATGGGGCGACGCCCCGCCGGGCAGACCGCCGGGCGCCCTCCAGGCCAAGGTCTCCCAGCTCCGCCGGATCCTCGGCCGCCACCGTGTCGAACGGCAGCCCCCCGGCTACCGCCTCCGCCTCGACCCCACGACCGACGAGGTCGACGCCGACCGCTTCCACGCACTGGTGGCCCAGGCCCGTCCCGTCCGGGACCAGCACGTCCGGGCCGCCCTGCTCACCGAGGCCCTCGACCTGTGGCGAGGGCCCGCGTACGCCGACTTCGCCGACGAGGAGTTCGTACGGGGCACCGCCCGCCGTCTCGCCGAACAGCGACTGTCCGTGCTGGAGGAACAGGCCGAGGCCCGCCTGGAGACCGACGACCGGGCGCTGCTCGCCGGTGAACTGTCCGAACTGGTGGCCCGGCACCCACTGAGGGAACGCCTGCGCGCCCTCCAGATACGGGCCCTGTACCTGACCGGTCGCCAGAGCGAGGCCCTCGACGCCTACGAGACACTCCGCTCCCACCTCGCCGAACACCTCGGCGTCGACCCCAGCCCCGCGCTCAGCGCACTGCACCGGGCGGTACTGCGGCAGGACCCGGCGCTGGAACACCCCCTCACCGACACCGCGTCCGGCGCCGCCACGACCGCGCCGACACGGGGGAGAGACAGCCGGGCCCCGGGTACGGCGGCAACCAGGCCAACGATCCCCATGACACCCGCGCCGCCCACGACCCCCACGACAACGCCGAAGGCACCACACCCCGACACCGCCCCGCAAGTCACCCTCACCGCCTACGCCACCCCCTTCGCCGCCAACCCCTTCTCCGATACACCCCCCATCAGAACCCCCCACTCGAACCTCCCCACCGCCCTGACTCCGCTCATCGGCCGCGCCGAAGCCCTCACCCGCCTCACCCGACTCCTCACCACCGCCCGTCTGGTGACCCTCACCGGCCCCGGCGGCGTCGGCAAGACCCGGCTCGCGGGAGCGGCGGCCGGGACCGTACGGGCGGACGACCTTCCCGACGGGGTCTGGCTCGCGGAGTTCTCCGGCGTCCGGGACGCCACCACCGACGATCTCGCCCAGATCGTGGCCGCCGCGCTCGGCGTCCGCGACGACAGCCCGTCCGCACTCCCGGGCGCCGGAGCGGGAGCCCACGCTCCCTCCCCGGCGCATCGCCTCGCCGCCGTGGTGCGCGACCGCCGTACCCTGCTGGTCCTGGACAACTGCGAACACGTGGTCGACGCGACCGCCGCACTCACGGAACTGCTGCTGCGCACCGCCCCCGGACTGAGGGTCCTGGTCACCAGCCAGGAACCGCTCCGCCTGGCGGGCGAGGCCGTGTTCCTCGTCGAACCACTCGCCACCGACGACGCCGTCCGGCTGTTCACCGCGCGGGCCGCCGCCTCCGCACCCGGCTTCCCGTCTGACCCGGACGCCGTGGACCCGGCGGCCCGGGCCGCCGTCGCCGAGATCTGCCGCCGCCTCGACGGCATCCCGCTCGCCCTGGAGCTGGCCGCCACCCGCGTACGTACCCTCGGAGTAAGCGAGCTGGCGGCCCGGCGCGGTGAACGTTTCCGGGTGCTGACCGTGGGGCAGCGTGGCGCGCCCCCC
>NZ_JBHYUG010000009.1:0-4736 GCF_042749375.1 Streptomyces sp. NPDC059477
CTCAACACCTCATCCTCGGCAGGGGGCGCTGTGCTTGCTCTCGGCCCCGCGCCCCGGCCCCATTTCGCGTGGGGGGGCCCCCCCTTCTTGTCGGAACGGGGCGCCTCCTCACCGGGCCCGGCCGCCCTCTCATGGGGGCGGGCCGTGTCCTTTCCCCCGGCCCGGGAAGGGCGGGTCGTCGTCAGCCGGTGGTCGGGCCCGGCGCATCGGCGCGTACCCGCACTGCCCTTGCGCGCCCTTCCCCGCAGGGTGGCCGGTATGGCGACTTCGCGGGTCACTGGCGGACCTGCCTCCCGGGTCCTCACCTGGGACGTCACGGCGAGCGGCGGCTACGAGACCGCGTGGGCCGACCTCGGCGCGGGGCCCTGGGGGCGCGTGGCAGGGCGGTCGGGACGACTCCGGAGCCGTACTGGATCTCGTACGAACTGGAGACCGTGGCGGGCTTCGTCAGCGCGCGGCTCATGGTGAGCGTCGAGACGGCGGCGCGGACGCTGGAGCTGCGGCGGGACGAGCGGGGGCGGTGGACCGCCGACGGGGAGCGGCTGCCGGATGTCGACGGGGCGCTCGACTGCGATCTGGGGCTGTGCCCGCTGACCAACACCATGCCGGTGCTGCGGCACCGGCTGCACCGGGAGCGGGGCTCGCGGGAGTTTCTGATGGCGTGGGTGTCGGTGCCGGAGCTGACCGTGCGGGCGTCTCGGCAGACGTACACGCATCTGGCGCGGACGAGTGGCGGGGGCGGCCGGGTGCGGTTCGTGTCGGGGACGTTCCGCCGTGATCTGGACTTCGACGCGGACGGGTTCGTCCTGGACTGTCCGGGGCCGGCCCGGCGGCTGACGCCGCGTTAGCGCTCGGTGACCTTGCCGTCGGCGACCTCAAGGCGGCGGGTCACCTGGACGGCGTCCAGCATCCGCCGGTCATGGGTGACCAGCAGCAGGGTCCCCCGGTAGCCGTCGAGGGCGGATTCGAGCTGTTCGATGGCCGGGAGGTCGAGATGGTTGGTGGGCTCGTCCAGGACCAGGAGGTTGACGCCCCGGCCCTGGAGCAGGGCGAGGGCGGCGCGGGTGCGTTCGCCGGGTGAGAGCGTGTCGGCGGGGCGCAGGACATGGTCCGCCTTCAGGCCGAATTTGGCGAGCAGGGTCCGTACCTCGGCCGGTTCCACGTCGGGGGCGGCGGCGCCGAACGCGTCCAGCATCGTCTCGGGGCCGTGGAACAGCTTGCGGGCCTGGTCGACCTCGCCGATCAGCACACCGGAGCCGAGGGCGGCGTGCCCCGCGTCCAGCGGGATACGGCCGAGCAGGGCGCCGAGCAGAGTGGACTTGCCGGAGCCGTTCGCGCCGGTCACCGCGACGCGGTCGGCCCAGTCGAGCTGGAGGGTGACCGGGCCGAGGGCGAAGTCGCCGCGCCGCACCTCGGCGTCGCGCAGGGCGGCCACGACCGCGCCCGAGCGCGGAGCGGCGGCGATCTCCATGCGCAGCTCCCACTCCTTGCGGGGCTCCTCGACCACGTCCAGGCGTTCGATCATGCGCTGGGTCTGGCGGGCCTTGGCGGCCTGCTTCTCGCTGGCGTCGCTGCGGAACTTACGGCCGAGCTTGTCGTTGTCCCCCGCCTTGCGGCGGGCGTTCTTCACACCCTTGTCCATCCAGGAGCGCTGCATCTGGGCGCGGTCCTGGAGGGCGGCCTTCTTGTCGGCGTACTCCTCGAAGTCGTCGCGGGCGTGGCGGCGGGCGACCTCGCGTTCCTCCAGGTAGGCCGCGTAGCCGCCGCCGTAGAGGTTGATCCGCTGCTGGGCGAGGTCGAGTTCCAGGACCTTGGTGACCGTGCGGGTGAGGAACTCGCGGTCGTGACTGACGACGACGGTGCCCGCGCGCAGCCCGCTCACGAACCGTTCGAGCCGCTCCAGGCCGTCGAGGTCGAGGTCGTTGGTGGGCTCGTCCAGCAGGAAGACGTCGTAGCGGGAGAGGAGGAGGGAGGCGAGACCGGCGCGGGCGGCCTGTCCGCCGGACAGGGAGGTCATCGGCTGGTCCAGGCTGACGGCGAGGCCGAGCGAGGCGGCGACCTCCTCGGCCCGCTCGTCCAGGTCGGCGCCGCCGAGTCCGAGCCAGCGCTCCAGGCTCACCGCGTAGGCGTCGTCGGCGCCGGGCGCCCCGTCGACCAGCCCCTGGGTCGCCTCGTCCATGGCCCGCTGCGCGGCGGCGACGCCGGTACGGCGGGCCAGGAACTCCCGCACGCTCTCCCCCGGGCGCCGCTCCGGCTCCTGCGGGAGGTGTCCGACGGCCGCGGTGGGCGGGGAGAGCCGCAGCTCCCCCTCCTCGGGCACGGCCAGCCCGGCGAGCATCCGCAGCAGCGTGGACTTGCCCGCCCCGTTGGCCCCGACGAGCCCGATCACATCCCCGGGCGCGATCACGAGATCGAGCCCGGAGAACAGCGAACGGTCCGCGTGACCGGCGGACAGATTCTTGGCGACGAGGGTGGCAGTCATCAGGGGCGATGGTAGCGGGCGGGGTGGGGGGTGGGCCGAGGCGGAGGGTGGGACCCGAGCGGGACCCCCGTCACCGCCCCACCACCCCCACCAGCACACCCCCCGTCGTACGGGCCACCACGTAGGACTCGCCCTTGGTGGCCCTGGTGTCCAGGGGGATGCGGTGGTGGCCGGGGGCGAGGACGCCGTCGAAGAGTTCGTGGGTGTGGGTGCGGTAGAGCCGGTCCAGGCGGTACGCGGTGAGCCGGACGCGGCACGGGGAGGTGACCTCGATGCCCGCCTCGCCGTCGGTCACGGCCAGGTGGGTCAGCCGGCGCCGCTCGGCAGGGCCGCGGTCGAGGGCGTGTTCGATCTGGGCGACGAGGAGCGGGACGATCGGGGCGAGGCCGTCGACGTAGGCCACCTCCACGCCCGCGCGGGTGAACGCCTCGCGGACGGCGGTGCGGTCACGTTCGTCCACCGCGCGGCCGAAGGCGACGGCACCGTAGCCCCGGAGTTCGTCCGGGGGCACGTCATGGGCGTCACGGGTGATGTCCGCGCCGATGCCGATCGTGCGCAGCGCGGCGGCGAGCTTGGCGAGGACGGCGACCCGGGCGCCGATCAGCAGCACCCGGCGCCGGTGCGCGCCCGGGGCGGCGCCGTCGAGCAGGGAGTGCAGGGCGGCCCGGTACTCCTCGCCCCGGAAGCGGAACGGCCCTATGCCGTGATAGCCGTTCAGCTCCAGGTCGGCGACGGGTCCGGTCTGCCAGGCGAAGTCCCGCCATACGTAATCACCACCGTCACCCCCCTCCTCGTCGTGCCGTTCGATCACGGCCGTGACCGCGCCGCAGGCGAGGTCCTCGCACTCGGGGCAGCCGTAGATGACATGGCGGTCGCCCGGCAGCGGGGCGTCCGCCTCCAGCAGCAGGCCCCGGACCTGCGCGGTGAAGATCGCGGGCGGGACGTCGGAGGCGAGCGGGGAGACGGCGTCGAGGTCGGAGAGCTGGAAGAGCAACGGGCGGCCGTCGACGATGAAGTCGACGAAGTCCCGGTGGATCTGGTAGCCCCCGTCCGACAGCACCCCTCCGGCACGTATCGCAGGGGCCAGGCCGAAAGTCGCGTACGCGGCAGACATGCTGTGAGTATCCCCAGTCGGACACCGCCCTGAGCGCGGCATGACACATTCCGCTACGGTCGCGGTGTGGTGAGCGGACAGCGTGACGAGGTGATCGTCGTCGGCGGTGGAGTCATCGGCCTGACGACGGCGGTGGTGCTGGCCGAGCGGGGCCACGACGTACGGCTGTGGACGCGGGACGCGGCCGGGCGGACCACCTCGGCGGTTGCGGGCGCCCTGTGGTGGCCGTACCGCATCGAACCGCTCGCGTCCGTGTACGCGTGGGCGCTGCGCTCGCTCGACGTGTACGCGGAGCTGGCCGCGCGGGACGCGGGCAGCGGCGTACGGATGGCCGAAGGGGTACTCGGCGCGACGCACCCTGACGAGCTGCGCGAATGGGCCGGGGACCGGCTGGCGCTGCGGGAGTCCGGGCCGGACGAGTATCCGGGGCCGGGCACCTGGGCGCGGCTCCCGCTGATCGACATGCGGACGCATCTGGCGTGGCTGCGGGAGCGGTTGACGGCGGCGGGCGGCACGGTCGAGGAGCGGTCGGTGTCCCCCGGGTTCGGGGAGGCGGACGCCCCGGTGGTGGTCAACTGCACCGGGCTGGCCGCCCGCACGCTGGTCCCGGATCCCGGGGTGCGGCCGGTGCGCGGGCAGTTGGTCGTCGTGGCGAATCCGGGCCTGGAGACCTGGCTGGTCGCCGGGGACGACGGGGGCACCGACAAGACGTACCTCTTCCCGCACGGCGACCGGCTGGTCCTGGGCGGCACGGCGGTGGACGACGTCTGGTCCACCGCCCCCGATCCGGTGGTCGCGGCGGCGATCGTACGACGGTGCGCGGCCCTGCGTCCCGAGATCGCCGACGCGCGGGTGCTGGAGCACCGGGTGGGGCTGCGCCCGGTCCGTGCCGCGGTGCGCCTGGTGGGCGAGTCCCTGCCCGGCGGGCGGCTGCTCGTCCACAACTACGGTCACGGCGGGGCGGGCGTGACGGTGGCGTGGGGGTGCGCGGAGGAGGCGGCCGGGCTGGTGGAGGGCGGGGGGCCGCTGGCGGGGGGGGGGGGGGGGGCGCCGGGGGGGGGGCATTGGGCCGCCGCCCCGCCCCGGCCCCACCACACCCCGCGAGCGGCCCGCTGGCGCGCCGAGCGCCGCCGGCGGGGA
>NZ_JBHYUG010000009.1:4746-63259 GCF_042749375.1 Streptomyces sp. NPDC059477
AGGAGGGCGGGGGGCCGCTGCCGGTGCCGGTGCCGCTGCCGCTGGGCTCACGAAGGCTCCCGCGACCCGGCACCGGCACCAGCACCAGCACCAGCCGACGCGACGCGACCCGATCCGGCCCGGCCTGATCCGACCTGATCCGGCCCGGCCAAGTCCGACCCGACCCGATCCGGCCGACCCAGTCACCCCGCCCACTCCGGCCCCACCTCACTTCCCGCCCCGGCCTGCCCCGCCGTGCCACGCCCCGCCATGCCGCGCCCCACCCTCACCTCCCGCCGGCCGGATCCCCCTCCACCCCGGGCGCCTCCCCCGGCCCGATCCGCAGTTCGAAGGCGCCGTCGTAGCGCTGTTGCCCCGCGGTCACCGCCGCCGCGACCGCCTCCGTGCCCCGCTCCTCGCACACGATGACCGGGTCCCGGCGCAGATCGCGCATCAGGGCCACGCACATGAAGAGCATGACGACGACGAAGGGGGCGGCGGCGAGGATGGTCAGGTTCTGGAGGCCGGTGAGGGCGTCGCCCTGGTCGCTGCCGACCAGCAGCATGATCGCGGCGACCGCGCCCGTGACCACGCCCCAGAACACGACGACGGGCCGGCCCGGTTCGAGCACGCCCTTCTGGGAGAGGGAGCCCATCACGATCGACGCGGCGTCGGCGCCGGAGACGAAGAAGATCCCGACGAGGATCATCACCAGCAGGCTGCTGGCGGTGGCGAGCGGGAATTCCCGCAGGACGGCGAAGAGCTGCCCCTCGGGCGTGGCCTCGTCGCCGAGCCGCCCCTGTCCCCGCAGGGTCATCGCCGTGCCGCCGAAGACCGCGAACCAAATCAGGCTGACCGTGCTCGGCACGAGGATCACCCCGCCGATGAACTGACGGATCGTGCGCCCCCGGCTGATCCGGGCGATGAACATGCCGACGAACGGCGTCCAGGAGATCCACCACGCCCAGTAGAAGACGGTCCAGTTGCCCAGCCACTCGGCGACGCCCCGGCCGCCGCTGGCCTCGGTGCGCCCGGCCAGTTCGGGCAGCTCGCCGAGGTAGGCGAAGATCGAGGTGGGCAGCAGGTCCAGGACGACGATGGTCGGACCGGCGACGAACACGAACAGGGCCAGCAGGAGCGCCAGCACCATGTTGACGTTGGACAGCCACTGGATGCCCCGCTCCACACCGGAGACCGCGGAGGCGATGAACGCCAGGGTCAGCACGCCGATCACGGCGACCAGCAGCCCGCTGTCCACCTCGTCCAGCCAGTCCAGTTCCCGCATGCCGGAGCCGATCTGGAGCGCGCCGAGCCCGAGGGAGGCCGCCGAGCCGAAGACGGTCGCGACGATGGCGAGCATGTCGATGACCCGGCCCCCGGCGCCGCCCGCGCCCCGCTCGCCGATGAGGGGCGTGAACACCGCGCTGACGGTCTGGCGGCGGCCCTTGCGGAAGGTGCTGTAGGCGATGGCGAGGCCGACGACCGCGTAGATCGCCCAGGGGTGGAGCGTCCAGTGGAACAGCGTGGTCGCCATCGCCGTCTCCATGCGCTCGCCGGGGTCGGCCGGTGCGGTGCCGGGCGGGGGCGCGAGGTAGTGCGTGAGGGGCTCGCTCACGCCGTAGAACATCAGGCCGATGCCCATGCCCGCGCTGAACATCATGGCGACCCAGGACACCGTGCGGAACTCTGGCCGCTCGCTCTCGGCGCCGAGGCGGATCCGGCCGTAGCGGCTGATGGCGAGCCAGAGGGCGAAGACCACGAATCCGGACGCGGCCAGCATGAACGCCCAGCCGCCGTTGTGCATCAGCCCGCCGAGCAGGATGCTGGAGACCTCCTCCAGGACATCGGTGGCGACGGCGCCCCACAGGACGAACGCGAGGGTGAGCGCGGCGGTGACCCCGAAGACCACCCGGTCGGTCCCCGGCCGCCCGGGGTCGGCGGCGGGCTCGGACGGACTGTCAGCTGTCACGGAGGGGCCTTTCGGTGGGCGTCCCCGCGACGAGGGCGGGGCGAGGACCGGGCGAGCGCAGAACGGGAGATTCCGCCCGCCCTACGCGCTACCACAGATCGCGCCCCGCTCCCCCGCTCAGCAGTCCGTGTCGGGTTCCCCCACCGTCAGGTGGTACGCCGCCCGCGCGTCCAGCAGCAGCGGCACCAGCGCCCGCAGCGACTGCCGCAGCGGTACGTAGGTGCCCTCGCGGTCCTGGCGTACGCGCACCCCGTGCAGGGCCAGCTCGTCCTTGACGTCCGTGTACTGGGCGTCGGTGAGCCGGTAGCCGCAGGGCGGGTCCGGGAGCACCTCGGCGGGCTCGGGCGGGTCGTTGTCGGCGCCGCCGAGATAGACCGGGCCGGTGTCCCGGTACCCGGCGTACCGGGCCGCCGTCGTGGCCGCCTCGATCCGGCCGCGCCGCTCGGCGCCGAAGGCGAACAGGCCGTCGAGCGCGGCGAGCTGGGACGCGACCCGGCGCCGGTTGTTGAGCGCCTCGTCGCGCCGCTCGGCCTCGGTGAGCGGGTCGACGCGGCTCTCGATGAGCAGGCCGACGGCGTGTTTGGCGCCGGAGATGTTCCGCAGGATGCGTTCCTGTCCGTCCCCGGCGACCTGCCGGACGGGCTCCCCCGTGACCGGGTCGGTCCAGATCCCGTAGGTGCCGGTGGAGTACCCGGCGGCCTGCGCGGCGGGCCGGACGTATGCCTCGGAGAGGGTTTGGGCCTCGGTGTGCACGGCGTCGGCCGTGTTGAGGTTGCGGGGCCACAGGTCGAACAGGGCCTTGTCGTAGTAGCCCGGGGTGGACCCGTATTCGTGCAGGTCGTAGATGATGTCGGGGTTCTTGTCGCGGATGACGGCGGCGAGCGCGCGGCCCTCCTCGGTGGCGAGGGCCACGTGGTCGCGGTTGATGTCGACGCCGTCGGAGTTGCCCCGGGTGTCGGCGGCCCGGCCGTCGGGGTTGGCGGTGGGCACGACGAGCACGGTGGTGCGCTCCAGGAAGCGCCGGGTGGCACTGTCGCGCGCGTGGGCCAGGTCCCGGACGGTGGTCAGACAGGCTTCGCGGCCGGAGGGTTCGTCGCCGTGCTGGCTGCACACCAGCAGGACGGTGCTGGTGCTGTCGCGGGCGCCGACGCGGACGAGTTGCAGCGGGCGGCCCTGTTTCGTCGTACCGATGGACGAGACCGAGACCCGGTCGCTCGCGCGGTCGACGGCGGCGAGGAAGGTCTGTTCCTCGGGCTGGGTGGTCCAGCGGGCGCCGCCGGTCTGTTCGAATCCGGTCCGTGGTGGCGCCGGGGTGGCGGCGCCGGCGGGTGCGGTCATGAGGGACGCGGCCAGGGACGCGGTGACGGCGGTGGTCAGGGCGAGGACGCGGACGCGGTGCTTCACCGGGCTCCCTCCGGGACGCGGTACGGGGTCTGCGGCGGCTGGACGCCGGACAGTTCGGCGGCGGGGGCGGTGGCCCGGGAACCGGCGGTGGCGCGGGCGAAGGCGCTGGTGCCGCCGACGACGGGGACGTACGCCGTGGTGCGGGCCAGATCGAGGGTGAGGGTCGGGCGGTCGGCGGGCGGTTCGATGAGGCCGTTGTCGGTGCCCGCGACGATCAGCGCGAGCCGGTGCCCGGCGGGGACGACATGGTCGGTGGCGGCCAGGTCGAGGGTGATCGTGTACGCCTTGCCCGGGGTGAGCGGGACGCCCTTGCCGGGGGCGGCGTAGGTGCCGAGGTCGGCCCAGCCACGGCTGACGATCGTGTGTTCGACGTCGGTGGTCTTCGGCGCGGTCTCCCGGTAGCAGGCGCTGTCGCCGGTGGTGCTCGCACCCCAGCAGGTGCGGTCGGTGAGGGTGATGATGCCTTCGCCGGTGCCCGCGTAGTCCCGGATGGTGTCGGGACCGAGGTCGACCAGGACGGCGCTGAGATGGGCCGTCGGGGTGCTGGGCGTGGCGGTGACGGTGACCTCGGAGGAGCCGGACAGCCGCAGATCGCGGGTGAGTGGTCCGGTGACGAAACCGGCCTTGTCGGGCGTGGACACGCCGAGGTCGGTGGCCCAGTCGCTCTCGTCGCGGGCGGGGTCGTCGGTGAAGGTCGCGGTGCCCCGGGTGGTGCGCAGGCCGAGGGTGCCGACGCCGGGCTCGGCGCCGCTCGCGGGCTTCAGCCGTACGGTGCCGGTGGTGCGGGGCGGCCAGGTGGTGGAGGTGACCCACTGGTCGGGCGCGCGTTCGATGTCGGCCATCGGTTCGTCGTCGATGCCGTTGTCGTAGCCGAGGAGTTCATGGTCGAACCAGCGGTGCAGGGTGGTCACCCAGTCGGCGCGGCGGAAGTCGAAGGGGTCGACATGGCCGACCTGGGAGAGCCAGATCTTGCGCTCGACGCCGTTCTCCGCGAGCGCGTCCCACCACTGGCCGACCTGCTGGGCGCGGACGTTGAGGTCCTGCATGCCGTGCACGGCGAAGACACTGGCCTCCACCTTGTCGGCGTCGGGGACGTGGTCGCGCTCGCTCCACAGTGCGGTCCGGTCACCGGTGCGCGGGGCGCCCTCGACCAGCTCCCGCTGTACGGCGGCGCAGCGAGCGCGGGCCTCGGGGGTCTCGACCCGGTTCGACAGCCAGTCCGGGCCGGAGTCGTAGAGGGGGGCGCCCTGGGAGAAGTAGTAGTCGTACCAAGAGGAGATCGCGCCGATCGGGACGATGGTCTCCAGGCCCTCGACGCCGGTCGCGGCGACCCCGTTGGCGATCGTGCCGTCGTAGCTCTTGCCGATCATGCCGGTGCGGCCGTTGCTCCAGGTCGCCTGGGCGCGGGTGGTGCCGGTGCGGGTGGTGTAGGCGGTGCCGCGGCCGTTGAGCCAGTCGACCACGGCCTTCGCGGACTGGATGTCGGAGCGTCCGCCGACGTCGACACACCCGTCGGAGCGGCTGGTGCCGGCGAGGTCGACACCGACGACGGCGTAGCCGCGCGGCACGAAGTAGTTGTCGTAGTACAGCGGCAGCTGGACGACGTTCCCGGCCGCGTCGTAGGTCTTGCGCTGGCTCTCGTTGCCGCGCCCGCAGCAGGAGTAGTACGGGCTGGCGTCCATGATGACGGGGACCTTTCGCCCCTGCTGGGCGGGTTCGGCGGGCCGGACGATGTCGACGGCGACCCGGTCGGTCCTGCCGTCGCCGTCCCCGTCCAGCCGGGTGTCCACCCAGACGGCCTCGCGTACGGCGCCGTCGTAGGAGTGGATCGGCCGGCTGGTGCGCGGGGTGGTGTGCTGTGCCTGTGCCGGTGTGGTGAGGCAGGTGGCCATCAGGGCGGCCGTGGCCGCCGTCGCGAGCGGTCTCCAGATCGTGAAGCGCGTGCGTAGAGGCATGGGGCGGACGGTACCCCCGTCAATTCCCCCGCAGAAGACGGCGTTTGTGTGATGCCTGTGAAGGAGAGTGGCCGGTGATGGTCCTGGGGGCGGGGGTCTCCGCGGAGGCCCGGAGGGCGATCGGGGGCCGGAAGGCCCCCGGCCCTTGGCCCCCGGCCCCGTGCGCCCTGCGTGGGCCCGCGTCGGCTGCGTGGGCCCACGTGTCCCGCCGGCCGACCGCCGGTCACCCCTCCCAGGGCCAGCCCGCGTCACGGCCCCGGGACAGCAGGTCGACCATGGTGAACAGCTGGTCGGAGAAGCCGCCGATCTCGTACCGGTGCGGTCGGCCGGTGTCGATCGACGCCGGGGCGTGGCCGGTGGTGTTGACGCCGAACAGCGGCACGTCGGCGGGGACGGCCTCCGACACGGACGTCGTACGGCCCCAGCGGCCCCGCCCGGAGCCGGGGTGGGCGAAGGCCTGCATGTCGGAGACGACCACGACCCGGTCGTGCCCGTCGTACGACGCGCGCAGCGCGGCGACCGTCTCGGTGCCGTGGCCGACCTCACCGACCCGGTCGCAGAACGCCTCCGTCTGCCGCAGCACCGACCCGCCCCGGGCCAGGGGGTGCCGGAAGGTGCCGTCCGCGTAGCCCACGAGGTCGACGGCGCAGCCGCGTGCCGCCAGGGCGACGGCGAACAGCGCGCCGACGTCGATGTGCCGGATCTCGCTGCGCGCCGACACCGGGCCGCGCATGGACGCCGAGGTGTCGACCAGGACGAGGGTGCGGCCGGGCAGCGCCGGGATGTTCGCCGTGGCCGCGGTCAGCGCCTGCTCCAGGGCGTGCCCCCAGCGCAGGGAGGGCGCGGCCCGGTACGCGGACAGGAACCGGTACGGGAACTGCCGCGAACGGCGTACCTCCTCCGGGTCGGCCAGCCGGGCGGCGATCCGCGCGGCCACGGCGTCGGAGACGGCGGCCTCGTCGAAGTTGCGCAGGTTGCGGGTCAGGGCCATCAGGCCCATCGACGGGACGACCGCCTCCCAGGCCGCGGCGTCCATCGGCCCCTGGAGCCAGCCCGCGAGCGCCTCCCAGGTCATCCCGGCCGCCGCCAGCCGCGCGGCGCCGTCCGGCCCGGTCACGACCGCGTGGCGCTCCTCGACGGGCAGCGCCGTCAGGTCGTGGTGCGCGGCGAGCATTCCGGCGGGCGGCTGCGCGGTTTCGGGGTGGTGGCGGCGGTCGAGCGCGTACTGGAACAGCTCGCCCTGCCACGGCTTGTCCGGGTGGGGCGCGGCGTGCACCAGGTTGAGGATGTCGCCGAAGCGGTAGCCCTTGGACGCCGTGTCGTACTTCAGCAGGGACCTGGCGCTGTAGAGGCGCCGGACGGCGTCCGCGACCCCGCGCTTCACCGGCTTGGGCAGCCGGCGCCCGTACGTGCGCGTCCAGTGGCCGAGCAGTTCGCCGGGCTCGTCGGGGCGCTGGAGGACGGAGGCGATGACCCGCCGGTTCCAGCCGCCGTCGTGCGCCGCGCGGGCGTCGGGTGCGAGGTCCGCGCGCTGCTCGGCGGTGAGCCGGGCCCGGACGAACTCGGCGGCGCCGACCACCGCCGCCGTGCGCATGTGGGCCGAGCCGCGCAGCCAGGCCAGCAGACCGGCGGTCCACTCCGGGTCCGCGACGGCCAACTGCCGTACGAGGGAGCGGAACCGGTCGTCCCGGTCCCCGGCGCTCTCGTAGAAGGTGTCCTGGCCTGCCAGGTTGACGACGGCGAGCAGAAAGAGGGCGCTCTTCGCGTCCCGGACGAAGGCGGCACCGCCCTCGTGGGTGCGGGTGCGGGCGCCGGTGGTGGTGACCGGGCCGCGGGCCGCCGGGCGCGAACCCCGGATGTTGAAGCGGGACATGAAAAACCCCTCGTAGAGGAGGGAGGCGAGGCGCGCGGGCGCGCGGGAAGGCCTCCCGAGATCAAGGTGGCAGCGGAGGGAGTTCCATGGGAGGGAAGTAACCGCGGCCTGCGCACCGGGAGGTGCTGTGAAGTCGAGTTGCTGTGCAGTTGAGGTGCTGTGACGTCGAGGTGCTGTGAAGTCGGGGCCCAGAGGTCAAGGTCGGCGACGGCATAAAGTGCTCTGCCAACTGAGCTACACCGGCCGAAACCGGTGGCAGGACTCGAACCTGCGACCGCTCGAATTCAGTCGAAGTATCCGTTGCCTTCGCACCTGGGCTGCGCCCCACGGTAGGCGCCCGCGTCCGGCACCCGCCAGTCAATAAAGCGGCCTTCGAACACACGAGCGGTAAGGCATCGGAGTGGCGCTGCGGGAACGTGGGGGACGCGCGTCGGTGCTGACGCGCCGGGGCGGGTTCCGCGGTCTACGGTGGGCCTGTGCGCCGGAGTGCCCGTACCGCACGGGTGCTCGTCGTGGCGTGCGGGTCCGCCGGGCGGGCCCTCGGACGCGAGCGAAGGAGCCGTTGCGTGCGGGACGTCGCGATCATCGAGGCACCGTCCGTCCTGGGACTGCGGCCGACCGGGGTCGAGGAACTGCCCGAGGCACTGCTGGGCGCGGGGCTCACCGAGGGCCTGCGGGCGGTCATGGCGGGGCGGGTGGAGCCGCCGCCGTATCTGCCGGACCGGGATCCGGAGACGGGCGTGCTCAATCCGGACGGCATCGCCGAGTACTCCGTGCGGCTCGCGGACGCGGTGGGCGCGGTACTGGACGACGGACGCTTCCCGCTGGTTCTCGGCGGTGACTGCGGCATCCTGCTGGGCAACCTGCTCGCGCTGCGGCGGCGCGGCCGGCACGGGCTGCTGTTCCTGGACGGCCACACCGACTTCTACCAGCCGGAGGCCGAGCCGGTGGGCGAGGTCGCGTCCATGGCGCTGGCCATCGCGACGGGCCGCGGGCCGCGGGTGCTGACCGACCTGGAGGGCCGCGAGCCACTGGTGGCCGACGAGGACGTGGTGGCCTTCGGCTTCCGGGACGCGACCGAGTCCGCCGTGTTCGGGGTGCAGCCGCTGCCCGAGGAACTCCACGCGATGGACCTGCACACGGTCCGCGAACTCGGCGCCGCGCAGGCGGCCCTGCGCGCGGTCGGGGCGCTGACCGGGGACGCCGGGAGCGGTGGCTACTGGGTTCATCTGGACGCCGACATCCTGGACGACGCGGTCATGCCGGCCGTCGACTACCGGTTGTCGGGCGGGCTGGCGTGGGCGGAACTCGACGTCGTACTGGCCACCGCGCTGGCCGATCCACGGGCGCGGGGGCTGGACGTGACGATCTTCAATCCCCGGCTGGACCCGGACGGGGACATCGCCTTGCGGCTGACGGAGTGTCTGGTACGGGCGTTCGAGGTCAGCGCCGGGCGCTGAGCGTCCCCTCGGTCACGGGCGGGGCCACAAGCACGCGTGGTGGCCTCCGGGACGGGTGAGGCGGTGGGTACGGCCGTCAAGGCGATGGAAACGACACGTCCCCACCCGGCCACCTTCAGTCACGGCGGCGCCGCCCTGGAGGCGGGCCTCGTCCCGGGTGCCGTTCCGGAGGCGGGCCTCCTCCCAGGTGCCGTTCCGGAGGGCGAGGCCCCGCGCTCCGCCCGGGTCAGCGTGGGTCCGTGAAGGTCTCTCCCTTCCGGGCCTTCGTCACCAGCAGCGCGGGCGGTTCGAAGCGCTCGCCGTAGCGCTCGGCCAGTTCCCGGGCGCGGGCCACGAAGCCGGGCAGGCCGCCCTCGTAGCCGTTGATGTACTGGAGCACGCCGCCGGTCCAGCCGGGGAAGCCGATGCCGAGGAGCGAGCCGATGTTGGCGTCCGCGACGTACGTCAGCACGCCCTCCTCCAGCAGCCGTACGGTGTCCAGCGCCTCGGCGAACAGCATGCGTTCCTGCATGTCCCGGAAGGGGATCGCGGCGTCCGCGCGGGTGAAGTGCTCGCGCAGGCCCGGCCACAGCCCGGCGCGTTCGCCGTCGGCTCCGTAGTCGTAGAACCCGGCGCCGCCAACGCGGCCGGTGCGGCCGAACGCGTCGACCATGCGGTCGATGACGGCCTCGGCGGGGTGCGGGGTCCAGGTGCCGCCGGACTCCTCGACGGCCTGCCGGGTCTCCGCGCGGATCTTGCGCGGGAGGGTGAGGGTCAGTTCGTCCATCAGGGAGAGCACCTTGGCCGGGTAGCCCGCCTGGGCCGCCGCCTGTTCGATCGAGGCGGGCTCGATGCCCTCGCCGACCATCGCCACGCCCTCGTTGATGAAGTGGCCGATGACGCGGGAGGTGAAGAAGCCGCGCGAGTCGTTGACGACGATCGGCGTCTTGTCGATCTGCCGGACCAGGTCGAAGGCGCGGGCGAGGGCCTCGTCGCCGGTGCGCTCGCCCTTGATGATCTCGACCAGGGGCATCTTGTCGACGGGCGAGAAGAAGTGCAGCCCGATGAAGTCGGCCTGGCGTTCGACGCCTTCGGCGAGGGCGGTGATGGGCAGGGTGGAGGTGTTGGAGCACAGCAGCGCGTCCGGCGCGACGACCTGCTCGATCTCCTGGAACACCTTGTGCTTGAGGCCGGTGTCCTCGAACACGGCCTCGATCACCGCGTCGCAGCCCGCGAGGTCGGCGGCCTCGGCGGTGGGCGTGATCCGCGCGAGCAGCGCGTCCGCCTTCTCCTGGGTCGTACGGCCCCGGGCGACCGCCTTGGCGCACAGTTTCCGGGAGTACGCCTTGCCCTGGGCGGCGGCTTCGGGCGACACGTCCTTGAGGACGACGTCGATGCCCGCGCGGGCGCACGCGTAGGCGATGCCGGCGCCCATCATGCCGGCGCCGAGCACGGCGGCCCTGCGGACCGTGCGGGGCTCGATGCCCTGGGGGCGGCCGGCGCCGGAGTTGACGGCCTGGAGGTCGAAGAAGAACGCCTGGATCATGTTCTTCGCGATCTGGCCGGTCGCCAGTTCCACGAAGTAGCGGGCCTCGATGAGCTGCGCGGTCTCGAAGTCGACCTGGGCGCCCTCGACGGCGGCGGCGAGGATGCTGCGCGGCGCCGGGTAGGGGGCGCCGTTCGTCTGCTTGCGCAGTGTGGCGGGGAAGGCGGGCAGGTTGGCGGCGAACTTGGGGTGGGCCGGGGTGCCGCCGGGGATGCGGTAGCCCGGCGTGTCCCAGGGCTGGCGGGACTCGGGGTGGGCGTCGATGAAGGCGTGGGCCTTGGCGAGCAGTTCGTCGGGCGTGTCGGCGATCTCGTGGACGAGGCCGCTCTCCAGGGCGCGGCGCGGGGTGTACCGGGTGCCCTGGAGGAGGACCTTGAGCAGCGCGTCGGTGATGCCGAGCAGCCGGACCGTACGGACGACGCCACCGCCGCCGGGGAGCAGTCCCAGGGTGACCTCGGGGCAGCCGATCCTGGAGCCGGGCGCGTCGAGGGCGATCCGGTGGTGGCAGGCAAGGGCGATCTCGTAACCGCCGCCCAGGGCGGCGCCGTTGAGGGCCGCGACGACCGGTTTGCCGAGGGTCTCGATGCGGCGCAGCGCGCGCTTGATAGCCATGCCGCCGTCGAAGACCTCCCGCGCGGTGCCGGGCGTGGCGCGGATCAGGTCCCGCAGGTCGCCGCCCGCGAAGAAGGTCTTCTTGGCGGAGGTAAGGATGATTCCGCGGACGGAGTCGCGTTCGGCCTCCAGGCGGTCGGTGATCGCGGCGAGCGAGGCTCGGAACGCCTGGTTCATGGTGTTCGCGGACTGGTCGGGGTCGTCCAGGACGAGGGTGACGACGCCGGTGTCGTCCTGTTCCCAGCGGATGGTGGTGCTCGTGGTCATGAGGGTCTCCGTGTGAGGTCTTACGGGGGCTGCCGCTGGGGAGGTCAGACGCGTTCGACGATGGTGGCGATGCCCATGCCGCCGCCGACGCAGAGGGTGGCGAGGCCGTAGCGCTTGTCCTGGCGTTCCAGTTCGTCCAGGAGGGAGCCGAGGATCATCGCGCCGGTGGCGCCGAGCGGGTGGCCCAGCGCGATGGCGCCGCCGTTGACGTTGACCTTGTCGAGACCGAGGCCCATGTCCTTCGCGAAGCGCAGGACGACGGCCGCGAACGCCTCGTTGATCTCGACCAGGTCGATGTCGTCGATGGTCAGCCCGGCCCGGGCGAGCGCCTTGCGGGTGGCCGGGGCGGGGCCGGTGAGCATGATGGTGGGCTCCGAGCCGGAGACGGCGGCGGAGACGATCCGGGCGCGCGGGGTCAGCCCGTAGCGGTCGCCGATCTCTTTCGAGCCGATGGCGACGAGGGCGGCGCCGTCCACGATGCCGGAGGAGTTGCCCGCGTGGTGGACGTGGTCGATCTTCTCGACCCAGTGGTACTTCTGGAGCGCCACGGCGTCGAAGCCGCCGAGGTCGCCGATGTCCGCGAAGGACGGTTTGAGGGTGGCGAGGGAGTCGGCGGTGGTGCCGGGCCTGAGGTGTTCGTCGTGGTCGAGGACGACCAGACCGGCGCGGTCCTTGACGGGGACCACGGACCGCTGGAAACGGCCCTCCTTCCAGGCGACGGCGGCCCGCTCCTGGGACAGTGCCGCGTACTCGTCGACGTCCCGGCGGGAGAAGCCCTCGATGGTGGCGATCAGGTCGGCGCCGATGCCCTGCGGTACGAAGTCGACCGCGAGGTTGGTCATCGGGTCGTTGAACCAGGCGCCGCCGTCGGAGGCCATCGGCACCCGCGACATCGACTCGACGCCGCCCGCGAGCACCAGGTCCTCCCAGCCGGAACGGACCTTGGCGGCGGCCATGTTGACCGCCTCCAGGCCGGACGCACAGAAGCGGTTCTCCTGGACCCCGGCCACCGTGTCCGGCAGTCCCGCGGCGATCGCCGCGATGCGCGCGATGTCGGAGCCCTGGTCACCGACCGGGCCGACGACGCCGAGCACGATGTCGTCGACGGCCGCCGGGTCCAGGCCGGGGAACCGGGCCCGGACTTCGTGGATGAGGCCGGTCACCAGGTCGATGGGCTTGGTGCCGTGCAGGGCACCACTGGCCTTGCCACGCCCGCGCGGGGTGCGGATCGCGTCGTACACATACGCTTCGGTGCTCACGGGTCGGGCCTTTCGGGGGTGTTCGAGGGGTGGGGGCCGCGGGGGGCTCAGAAGCTTTGGGGGCTTCGGGAGCTTTAGGCGTTTCGGGGACTTCAGGAGCTTTAGGCGTTTCGAGGGCTTCGAGGTGAGGGTGTTCGCGGGCCGCCGGGGTCATGCCCGGCCCTCCGGCGCGGGGCGCTCCGGTGCGGGTGTGCCCCAGTCGCGCTCCACCTCGGAGGTGTCCGCGCCGGGGCGGGCGGGGCCGCCGCGCAGGGCGGTGGGGGTGGCGGAGAAGCGGGGGGCCGGGGCGGGCTGGGTGATGCCCGCGTGGTCGGTGAAGGTGCCGCGCGCGGCGAGGTGCGGGTGCCCCGGGGCCTCGCGCAGGGAGAGCACGGGCGCGACGCACGCGTCCGTCCCCTCGAAGACGGCCGTCCACGCGTCGCGGGTACGGGTCCGGAAGCGGGCGGCGACCAGTGCGCGCAGTTCGTCCCGGCGGGCCGGGTCCGTGCGGGCGGGGGCCTGGCCGGCGATGCCCAGCAGGCGCAGGAACTCGTCGTAGAACCGCTGTTCCAGCGCGCCGACCGCCATGTACTCGCCGTCGGCGGTCTCGTAGGTGCCGTAGTACGGGCAGCCGCCGTCGAGGAGGTTGGCGCCGCGCCGGTCCTGCCAGCCGCCGGCCGCGAGCATGCCGTGGATCATCGCGCCGAGGTGGGCGGTGCCGTCGACGATCGCGGCGTCCACGGTCTGTCCGGTGCCGGTGGCGCGGGCGTGGTGGAGGGCGGCGAGGGCGCCGACCACGAGGTAGAGGGCGCCGCCCGCGTAGTCACCGAGGAGGTTGGCGGGGGCGGGCGGTGGGTGGTCCGGGTCGCCGATCATGCCGAGGGTGCCGGTGAGCGCGATGTAGGTGATGTCGTGGCCGGCGCGCTGGGCGAGCGGGCCGTCCTGGCCCCAGCCGGTCATCCGGCCGTAGACCAGGGCCGGGTTGCGGGCGTGGCAGTCCTCGGGGCCGATGCCGAGGCGCTCGGCGACACCGGGGCGGTAGCCCTCGATCAGGATGTCCGCGCGGGCGGCGAGGTCGAGGACGCGGGCGGATCCGCCGGGTGCCTTGAGGTCGACGATCACCGAGCGTTTGCCGCGGTTGGTGACGTCGTGGGCGGGGTCGATGGCGAGGCCGGGGCCGCCGGGGCGGTCCACGCGGACCACGTCGGCGCCCAGGTCGGCGAGGAGCATCGCGGCGAACGGGGCCGGGCCGATACCGGCCAGTTCGACCACGCGCACGCCGGTGAGCGGGCCCTGTCCGGGTGTCCCTGCCATGCGGCCCCCATCGCCGTGACACCGATGCTGTGACATCGGTGATGTTAAGAACGCGTTCCAGTTCACACAAGACATGGGCGAGCAAGCGCTTAGTCCAGCACGGCGCGCGTCACACGGTCAGCGCGCGTCCAGCTCGGCTATCAGCCGTCTGGGGGCGATGGCGCGATAGCTCTCCTCCACCCAGTCGCACAGCAGGTCCGCGGCCGGGGCGCCCCGGGGCTCCAGCGGGACCACGACCCAGCCGCTGCGGCCCAGGCCGTACCCGGCGGTCTCGGCGCCCGGGGCGGTCAGGGCGTGGGCGTGGCAGGTCTCGTCGGCGAGCTTGACGGTGATGCGCAGCGGATAGCCGCTGCCGGGGGCGCCCATGAAGACGAACACCTTCTTGTTCACCTTGGCGACGGCCTCGCCCCACGGGAACTCCTCGCCCGCACCGGGCATCCCGAGCGCGAACGCCCGCGCCGCCTCCCACTTCCTCAGGGCACTCCTGGCCACCGCCACCTGGGACCTCCGGGCTCGTCGACGGTCTCCGCACCCAACACGCTAGCCCCAGCCACTGACAGCGGCACGAGAGGCGACACGCGGGGGAGGCGGCTGTCCGGGGGATCGGCGCATGGGTGATGCCGTGACGCACCGTCGCCCCGCGGCTCGTCCACCACCCGGCACGCGCGCTGGAGCGTCCCGGACCCGGGAGGGCAATGCGATCAGAAGGACCACGCGATCAGTGTGCAGATCATTCCCACGATCCAGCCCAGCCCCGCCAGCACGCCGAGCACCAGCGCCGCCGTCACCGCCCGCTCGACGGGACGGGAGGGGTCGGTCAGGGGCTTGGGGGCTCGGTGTGCGGTCATGCGGCCAGCGTGTCGGAAGGGACGGGAGCATGACATCCGTACAGGTACTCAGACGACGTACTCGGATCTGGTGGGCGGGCGCTCGGCGTGCCGCTTGCCCGGCCGCTCACCCCGGTTTGAAGGTTGAGGGCGGAAAGTCCCCTGTCTGCCCCGGCCCCTGCCATCAAAAGTCTCACTGGGGACGTCAATGAAACACTTGAAGGGAGTCGGACAGGGAAATCGGCGGGAAGGCGGGTGGAGTGCGTGAAGTTCGTCCTTGAGGTCACGCTGGATGACGGGGCCGTGGCCAAGGATCCGGTCGGTGAGGTGGGGCGGGTCCTGCGGTACTGGGGCGGGAACCTCGGCCATTACGCCATGCGGCCGGGTGACGGGAGCGCGATCCACGACTCGGAGTACTCGGAGGTCGGCGCCTGGCGGGTGATCGCCTCCTGAAGGGCCGCGCGGCACAGCGCGTCCGCCCTGCGGGTGGTCTCGGGGAGGCGATAGGCGGGGGTGAGCGCGAGGGTGTGGGCGCACGCGGTGTCCAGGCTCACCCGGTGGCCCACGGAGACGTACACGGGCTTGACGCCGTCCCGCGTGCGCAGCGCGCGGCCGACCTCCTCGGCGCCCGCCAGGAGCGGGGCGGACGCGCCACGCCGGGCGCCCGGGGTGTCGTACGTGAAGGTGAACGGGTTCTTGGCCACGCCGATGGTCGGCAGGCCGGTCAGGACGCCGAGGTGGGCGGCCAGGCCGAAGCGGCGGGGGTGGGCGAGACCGTAGCCGTCGCACACCACCAGGCCGGGCGGCCGGGGCAGCGCCTCCAGGGCGGCCAGGACCGTGGGGATCTCACGGAAGGCGAGCAGGCCGGGGACGTACGGGAAGGAGATCCGCCCGACGGCGGTGGCCTCGGCGAGCACGTCGAGGGTCGCCGCGTCCAGGACGACGGCCGCCGCGGCGACGAGGTCACGCCCGTCGTCGTAGGCGACGTCGACCCCGGTGACGTGGCCGGTGCCCGGTGCCGGTCCCGCTTCGTCGAGGACCACCCGCGCGCGGAGAGCGTCCTGCACCGCGCGGGCCTCCTCCTCGGTGGCGGGCCAGCCTTCGGGAATGTCTACGGGCGTCGACGTGGATCTCATGATGGGCCGAGCCTAGGCCCGACCGCCCGCGCCGTACCAGGTCCGGCCCGGGCCGTGTGTGCCGCGGCGGCGGCTGCGCGGACCGCGTCGGTCGCGGGGTCGCGGTCGCGGAGGGCGTGCGCGACGACGTCCCGCGCAGGGGTCGTGGGCCGGGACCCGGCTGTCGGTGGCGGTCCAGGAATGAGGCCGCGGTCGGCGGAAACACAGCACCCGCGCGCGTGCCGCTCCCCCGGCGGCCGGCCACGTCTCCCGCGCTCCCGCCGCGCCCCGGGCACTGCCCGGACAACCGCGCGGCAGGCGTCGAGCGCCTCGATGTCCCGGAGCCGGAGCGCGCGCCTCCCCCTTCGAGGAACGGCCCGATACCGATAAACCCGAGCGGCATCGGCGTCAACAAGAAGGCGGCGAGAAGTCGGCAAGGAGTCGACAGGAAAGGGATATGACAGGAATAGCGAGGATCGGTCCGGAATGGAAAGGCGTCAGGGATGTGTAAAGCACGGTGACAGACGTCACCGGGATTCAAGTGCACTTCCCGGCCCATTTATTCGTCTCTCCCCATGACCGGCCTCATCCGTCCGGAGCGGTGCCGCCGGCAGCCCGGAAGCCGTTCCGCCGTCGTTCCGCCGTCTCAAGGGAGCAAGGCCATGAGCACTGTCATCGAGCAGCCCGTGGAGGCCCGCCTCGTCGCCGCCGCGCCCCGCATGCCGCAGATCCCCGCCACGCTGCACTACGACCCCCGGGACCCGTTCGCCGTCCGGATGACCTTCCCGGCGCAGGCCACCCTGGAGGGCGTCGAGGTGTGCTGGACCTTCGCGCGCGACCTGCTCGCGGCGGGATTGCAGGGCCCGGCGGGCGACGGCGACGTCCGCGCCCGGCCCTACGGGTACGACCGCACGGTGCTGGAGTTCCACGCCCCTGAGGGCACCGCCGTGATCCATGTGCACTCGGCGGAGGTGCGCCGCTTCCTGGAGGCGACGAGCGCTCTCGTGCCGCAGGGGCTGGAGCATCTCCAGTTCGACCTGGACCGTGATCTCGCCGAACTGATGGGCGACGCCCGTTGACACCCCTCCTCTCGTCTCGTACGGTGTAAAAGTCCTGTTGCCGCCGATTGGAGAAGGACGTTGCTCGTCTGAGGTCCTGAGACACCTCGTCACACATCATTCGTGTGCGTTGCGTGCGACCTCGGCATTCGAGCCGTCCCAGCGGAGCAGGGCTTTCTCATGAGCCCCTGACCTTCCAGGAATCGTCCAGGCACGGTCCGAGACTTTCCCAGGATTCCTCCAGGACTATCTTCGGCTCCTCCCCCGGTCGCCGCTCCCGGTGTCTCGATACGCGTTGCTGCCCCCTGTCACACCAAGCAACCGCGAGGCCCGTATGTCTACTTCGCTCACCTTCACCTCCCTGTCCTACGCCTGGCCCGACGGCACCACCGTCTTCGAGGGCCTGGACGCCTCCTTCGGCTCGGGTCGCACCGGGCTGGTCGGCGTCAACGGATCGGGAAAATCAACCCTGCTGAAACTCGCCGCGGGAGAACTCCACCCGTCCGACGGCACCATCCGTCTCGCCGGCGAGGTCGGCCATCTCCCGCAGAACGTCACCCTGGACACCGCGCTGCGGGTCGACCGCGCGCTCGGTATCGCCGAACGGCGGGCCGCGCTGCACGCCATCGAGTCCGGCGATGTGTCCGAGGCGCACTTCGAGACCGTCGGCGACGACTGGGACGTCGAGGAACGCGCCCTGGCCACGCTCGGTGAACTCGGTCTCGGGCACATCGAGTTGGACCGCACCATCGGTGAGGTCTCCGGCGGCGAGTCCGTCCTGCTCAGACTGGCCGCGCTGCTCCTTCGGCGGCCGGACGTGCTGCTGCTGGACGAACCGACCAACAACCTCGACGTGTACGCCCGTAAACGGCTGTACACGGCCGTGGAGACCTGGCCGGGCGTGCTCATCGTGGTCAGCCACGACCGGGAACTCCTGGACCGGGTCGACCAGATCGCCGATCTGCGCTCCGGCGAGATCACCTGGTACGGCGGGAACTACTCCGCCTACGAGGAGGCGCTCGCCGCCGAGCAGGAGGCGGCCGAACGGATGGTCCGGGTCGCCGAGGCCGATATGCGCAAGCAGAAGCGCGAACTGGCCGAGGCACACATCAAACTGGCCCGCCGCAAGAGGTATGGCCAGAAGATGTTCGAGGAGAAACGTGCGCCGAAGATCCTGATGGGGACGAGCAAGCGCGCGGCGCAGGTGTCCGCGGGCAAGCTCCGCATCCTGCACGAGGAGAGGCTCGCGGGCGCCAGGGAGCGGCTGGACGAGGCGGCGGAGGCGGTACGGGACGACGACGAGATCCGCGTCGACCTGCCGTACACCGCGGTCCCGGCCGGGCGCACGGTACTCACCCTGCGGGACCTGGAGCTGTGCTACGGCGCCCGCGTCGACGGCGGTTTCGATCTGCACGGTCCGGAACGGATCGCGCTGATCGGCCGCAACGGCGCGGGCAAGACCACGCTGCTGCGCACCATCGCCGGGGAGTTGGCGGCGGTGTCGGGCACGGCCACGGCCCATGTGCCGCTGCGGTTCCTGCCACAGCGTCTGGACGTGCTCGACGGCTCGCTGACGGTCGCCGAGAACGTGGCCCGGTTCGCGCCGGGCGCCACCCACCAGCAGATCCGGGCACGGCTCGCGCGCTTCCTGTTCCGGGGACAGCGCGCGAACCAGCGCGCGGAGACACTGTCCGGCGGCGAGCGCTTCCGGGCGACACTGGCGGCGCTGATGCTGGCCGAGCCGGCCCCGCAACTGCTGATGCTGGACGAGCCGACGAACAACCTGGACATCGCGAGCGTGCGGCAGCTCACCACCGCGTTGGAGGGATATGAAGGGGCCCTGATCGTGGCCAGCCATGATCTGCCGTTCCTGGAGTCGATCGGCATCACGCGCTGGCTGCTGCTGGATGGAGAGCTCTCGGAAATCACGCCAGAAGCTGTCGGGTTTGACGCCTAGCGTCGCTCCCATGCGCGAGCACAGCGATTTGAGCGGTAGTTGCAGGGATTCCAGCGGTATCGGCGATATCGGCGGGTACATCACGCTCACCGGAGCCCGGGAGAACAACCTCAAGGACGTCACCCTCCGGATCCCGAAAGGCCGGCTGACCGTGTTCACCGGCGTCTCGGGGTCCGGGAAGTCGTCCGTCGTCTTCGACACCATCGCGGTGGAGTCGCAGCGTCAGCTGAACGAGACGTTCACCTGGTTCGTCCGCAACCGGCTGCCCAAGTACGAGCGGCCCCACGCGGACGCGCTGGCGGACCTCACCCCCGCGATCGTGGTCGACCAGCGGCCGATCGGCGGGCACTCCCGCTCGACGGTCGGCACGATGACGGACATCTACTCGGTGCTGCGGGTGCTGTTCTCCCGGCACGGCGTCCCGAGCGCCGGGGCGGCGACGGCGTACTCGTTCAACGACCCGGCGGGCATGTGCCCGCGCTGCGACGGTCTGGGCCGCACGGTCCAGCCCGACTGGGAGCGCGTCCTGGACCCCGCCCTGTCCCTCGCGGACGGGGCGGTGCGCTTCCCGCCGTTCACCGCCGGCACCTGGCAGGGGCAGACGTACGTCAACACCGAGGAGCTGGATCCGGGCAAGCCGGTCGGTGAGTTCACGGCCGCCGAGCGGGAGTTCCTGATGCGCGGGCGGTCCGGCAGCAAGGTCACCATCAGCGGCTCGGGCGGCACCTGGATCACCGACTACGAGGGCCTCGCCGACCGGTTCGAACGGCTGTACCTCAAGCGGGATCTGTCGGGGCTCAGCCAGAAGACCCGCGATCTGGTCGGCGGGTTCCTGGCGGAGGGGGTCTGCCCCGAGTGCCGGGGCGCGCGGCTGAACGCGGCGGCGCTCGCGTCCCGGATCGGCGGCCGGTCGATCGCCGACTGCGCGGCCATGCAGGTCACCGATCTGATCGAGGTGCTGAGGCAGATCGGCGACCCGCTGGCCCGGCCGATCGCCGCGGCGGCCGTCGCGGCGCTGGAGCGGATCGACACCATCGGCCTCGGCTATCTCAGCCTGGACCGGGAGACCTCGACGGTGTCCGGCGGCGAGGGGCAGCGGCTGAAGACCGTACGGCACCTGGGTTCCAGCCTCACCGGCATGACGTACATCTTCGACGAGCCCAGTGTCGGGCTGCACCCGCGCGATGTGCACCGGCTCGGGGAGCTGCTGCTGCGGCTGCGCGACAAGGGGAACACCGTGCTGGTGGTGGAGCACGATCCGGACGTCATCGGGCTCGCCGACCATGTGGTGGACATGGGGCCGGGCGCCGGGGCCGACGGCGGCACAGTGGTGTTCGAGGGCACCCCACGCGCGCTGGCCGCCGCTGACACGCCGACCGGGCGGTACCTGGGACGGCGTACGGCCCTCAAGGAGCGGGTGCGCGAGGCCGTCGGCGGGAGGTGGGTGAAGGGGGCCGGCCGGCACAATCTGCGGGACGTGACGGTGGAGTTCCCGACCGGGGTGCTCACCGCGGTGACCGGGGTCGCCGGGTCGGGCAAGAGCACGCTGGTCGCGCAGTTCACCGAGGCGCATCCGGACACGGTGGTCATCGACCAGTCGGCGATCGGCATCTCGGGGCGCTCGACCCCGGCGACGTATCTCGGGGTGCTGGATCCCGTGCGGCGGCTGTTCGCGCGGGAGACGGGGGCCGATGTGGGGCTGTTCAGCTTCAACTCGGCCGGTGCCTGCCCGGCCTGCGAGGGGCGCGGGATCATCTACAACGACCTCGCCTTCATGGACCCGGTCACCACCACCTGCCCCGACTGCGAGGGACGGCGGTTCAAGGCGGAGGTACTGGCGCTGACCGTGGGCGGGCACTCCATCGCGGACGTGCTGGAGATGACCGCCGGGCAGGCCCTGGGATTCCTGACGGACCCGGGCGTACGCAGACGGCTCCAGGCGCTCCAGGACGTCGGCCTGCCCTATCTCACCCTCGGGCAGCCGATGTCCACGCTGTCCGGCGGTGAGCGGCAGCGGATCAAGCTGGCGACCCGGCTGCGCGGGGAGCCGGAGACCGCGACGCCCCGCGGGCGACGCGACACGCCCGGCGCGATTACGGGCACGGGCACGGTGTACGTGCTTGATGAGCCGACGACCGGGCTGCACATGTCGGACGTGGACCGGCTGCTGGCGCTGCTCGACCGGATCGTGGACGGCGGCGACACGGTCGTGGTGGTCGAGCACAACCTGGACGTGGTGGCGCACGCGGACTGGATCATCGATCTGGGGCCGGACGGCGGGCGCGCCGGCGGGCAGGTGATGTTCGAGGGGACCCCGCGTCAACTGCTCACCGCGCGGGACTCGTTCACCGCCGACCATCTGCGGCGGGCCACCGCCTGAGATCCGGGGGGTTTCGTCCGCGCGGGCGGCACTGCATCATGGCCCACCGGGGCCGCCCGCCCGCACCGCCGCCGTCACCGACCCGGAGTGATCCCTCGTGCCCAGCAAGAAGGCGCTCGTCCGCCGCCCCGGCCCCCGCCTGGCCGAGGGTCTCGTCACCCACATCGAGCGCACCGGCATCGACACCGGCCTCGCGGCGGAGCAGTGGGACGCCTATGTGGCGGCGCTGCGCGCGCACGGCTGGGAGACCGCCGAGGTCGCCCCGGCCGACGACTGCCCCGACGCGGTGTTCGTGGAGGACGCCATGGTCGTGTACCGGAACGTCGCCCTGATCGCCCGGCCCGGCGCCGAGTCCCGGCGCGGGGAGACGCTGGGCGTCGAGGAGGCGGCGGCCGGGCTCGGCTGCTCGGTGAACTGGGTCTGGGAGCCGGGCACCCTGGAGGGCGGCGACGTACTGAAGATCGGCGACACGCTGTACGTCGGCCGGGGCGGGCGCACCAACGCGGCCGGCGTCCAGCAGCTGCGGGCCACTTTCGAGCCACTGGGCGCCCGGGTGGTGACGGTGCCGGTGAGCAAGGTGCTGCATCTGAAGTCGGCGGTCACCGCGCTGCCCGACGGGACGGTGATCGGGCATCTCCCGCTGCTGGACACGCCGTCGCTGTTCGGGCGTTTCCTGCCGGTGCCGGAGGAATCCGGGGCGCATGTGGTGCTGCTCGGCGGCGACACGCTGCTGATGGCCGCAAGTGCGCCGAAAACGGCCGAGCTGTTCCAGGATCTGGGGTACGCGCCCGTACTCGTCGACATCAGCGAGTTCGAGAAACTCGAAGGGTGTGTGACGTGCCTCTCGGTGCGGCTGCGTGATCTGTACGCCTGACGGGTGATTCGATCACTCCAACGGCCCTGGGACCTGCACTCCCGGGCGTGTCGTCGACCGCCCTGCACGGGCGGCTGACCTCCCTTGTGCAGGGCGTGAGCTGGGGTCTTTACCGCGGACTTAACCTACGGTTTCGTAACCTACGGATACGTAGCCTACGATTCCGTAGGTTCCGGCCCGCTCGCCGGTCACGCCCCCCTGTACGACGTCCCCCTGGAGTTCCCGTGACGATCACCACCCCTCCGCAGCTCGGCAGCCCCTCCGTCTGGACCGACGCCCGGCTGCTGTACGCCCTGGAGGAAGTGGTCGAGAAGGAACTCAACCGGCATCTGAAGGTCGCCAAGGACTGGATGCCGCACGAGTACGTGCCGTGGAGCGACGCCCGTAACTTCCCCGGCTTCTTCGAGGACGGCGAGTCCTGGGACAAGGAGCAGTCCAAGGTCACCGAGATCGGCCGGATAGCCCTGGTGGTCAATCTCCTCACCGAGGACAACCTGCCCAGCTACCACCACGAGATCGCCTCGCTCTTCGGCCGGGACGGCGCCTGGGGCACCTGGGTGCACCGCTGGACGGCGGAGGAGGGGCGGCACGGCATCGTGATGCGGGACTATCTGCTGGCCTCGCGCGCGGTGGACCCGGACAAGCTGGAGCAGTTCCGGATGTCGCACATGAGCGAGGGCTTCGAGTCGGACAACCGGCACTCGATGCTGCACTCGGTCGCCTATGTCGCCTTCCAGGAGCTGGCGACCCGTATCTCGCACCGCAACACCGGCCACCAGTCCGGGGACCCGATCTGTGACCGGATGCTCGCCCGTATCGCGACGGACGAGAACCTGCACATGGTCTTCTACCGCAATCTCCTCGGCGCGGCCTTCGAGATCGCCCCCGACATGACCATGCAGGCTGTGCGGGACGTCGTGGTCGACTTCCGGATGCCGGGCCACGGCATCCCGGGCTTCGAGCGGGCCGCCGCGCAGATGGCGATCGGCGAGGTCTACAACCTGCGGATCCACCACGACGACGTGCTTCAGCCGGTGCTGCGGTTCCTGAAGGTCCTGGAGATCGACGGTCTCGGCCCCGAGGGGCTCAAGGCGCAGGAGGAGCTGGGCCTGTACATGGGCGGGCTCAACGAGGAGGCGTCGAAGTTCGACGAGAAGCTGGCGGCCAGGAAGGCGCGGATGGCGGCGCGCGCGGCGGGCTGATCCGACGGTCCGGCTGAGGCGACGGCCAGGCTGACATGACGGTCCGGCTGTCACGACGGCGGGGCTGACACGACGGCTGGGCCGACACGACGGCTCGCGGGCGGCGTCGAGGGGTTTCCCCTCGGCGCCGCCTTCGTCGTTCGCCGGGCCTTCGGGGCACCTTCGCGGGCACCTTCGCGGGTGCGTCCCGTGGGGCTCAGTGGGAGGTGCGGCGCAGGTGCAGCCGTTCCTTCTCGGAGAGGCCGCCCCAGACGCCGAAGCGCTCGTCGTTCGCCAGGGCGTAGTCCAGACAGGCGCGGCGCATGTCGCACATGCCGCAGATGCGCTTGGCCTCGCGCACCGAACTGCCCGGCTCGGGGAAGAAGAAGTCCGACCCGGTCTGCGCGCACAGGGCCTGGTCCTGCCAGGCGGCAGCGGCCGGGGTGAGGGAATCGAGGTGCATGGCGAGGATCGTGCCGGGCCCCGCAAAACGTTCGCTCAACGCGGGATCAACGGCAGGGCCGAGTCGTCGTTGGCGCCAGGGGCGGCCGGTCGGTGTGTGTGCCGGGGCCGGTGTGATGGTGCGACGCCGGGACGGCCCGGGGCACGGCGGCGCGCGGTGTGGGCTGGAGGGCGGGGACTGGGGGCTGGGGCGGCTGGGAGGGCTGGGGGCTGGGCGGGCACTCCGGCAGCGATTGTCAGTGGGCGGTGCAAGACTCGGCAGTGGACAAGCACAGGCAGTGAACAGGCAGTGGCCTCCGGGAAGGTGATCATGCTCAGCACCCATTTCGTCACCGGCGCACCGAACTGGATCGATCTCGGTACCGCCGACATCGACCGGGCCACCACCTTCTACCAGGCACTTTTCGGCTGGCAGTTCCAGTCCGCCGGGCCCGGGGCCGGTGGGTACGGGTTCTTCCGGCTGGACGGCAGGACGGTCGCGGGCGTCATGCCGACCGACCCCGGGCAGGGCCCGTCGGCCTGGACGGTCTACTTCCAGAGCCCGGACGCGGACGCCACGGCCGAGAAGGTCCAGAAGATGCGCGGCAAGGTGCTGACGGAACCGCTGGACGTGATGGGCCAGGGCCGGACGGCGATTCTCACGGACCGCTCGGGCGTGCCGTACGGCATCTGGCAGCCGGGGCGGGTGAAGGGCGTCGACGTGGTCGGTGAGCACGGCTCGCTGGTCTGGCTGGAGCTGCACACGCGGGACATCGCGGCGGCTGCGGGCTACTACAACGCGGTGCTCGGCTGGGAGACCTCCTCGGTCCTCTACCCCGGCGGCTCCTACACCTGCGTCAACCCGGCCGGGCAGGGTGAGGACTCGATGTTCGGCGGACTGGTCCCGCTGGACGAGGACCCGGCGGAGGCGGGCGGCGAGCCGTACTGGCTGCCGTACTTCTCGACGGCCGACCCGGATGTCGTGTGCGCCCGCGCCACCGAGCTGGGCGGCACGGTCCAGGTGGAGCCGGTGGATGTGCCGGACGTGGGCCGGATCGCCAGGCTGGCCGACCCGTTCGGCGCGAGATTCGCGCTGCTGCGACCGCTGCCGCGGCAAGGGGGCTGAGTCGCCGGGCCGGCTCGGCGGGTCATCTCGCCGGGGCCGGTGTCCCGCTCTGTGGGTGCCGTGGGGTGCCGTGTTCGCCGACTGGCCGTCGGCCTCGTCGGCGATAGCATTCTGCCCCAACTCATCCATAAATCGGGAGACAAAGCGTGACCGCGAATGGATCTTCCTTAGGCGAGGGCGGATCGGCCGGTGCGGGAAACCCGGGTCCGGGCCCCACGGGAGCCCCTCCGGGAGATGACGGATCCGGGTGGACCAGCCTGCACAAGCTGACCGCTCTCGGTGTGGTCGCCACGCTCTTCGGCGGCCTGGCCACGCTCATCGCTCCCCTGCTCGTGACCCAGGACGACGGCAAACCCCCGGCACCCGCGGCGGCGACATCCACCGGCCCGCCGGGCGGCTCAGGTCCCCCACCTGACGGGCCCGCTCAGGACGAGCAGCGGACGGCGTACCGGGAGGTGTACGCCGAGCGCCTCCTCACACTGCGCACCCCTCGGTCGAGTGAATGCCGGAACTCGTTCGTCGACTTCGACGAAGGCTCGGTGGGGTCCGATCGCAGCCGCGTGTCCCTGCCGGAGGAGTCGGATCTGTCGCTCAACACCTGCGCGTCGTTCGGCCTCGGACTCCAGGCACCCGCCGCCGGTACGTCGGACATTCCCGTGCCCTCCGCGGAGGAGTGCCTTGAGGTCGCCAGGCAGGGCGGGATCCAGACCGTCGATGGCTACGACCTGCTCAAGGACGAGAATCCGATCAGACGTGGCACGGTGCTGTGCGTGGAGACCGTCGAGGGAACGGTCGTTCGAGCCGTCGCCGAGGAAGTGACCTGGGTCCACCTCAAGCGCGTCTATGTCGAATGGGGTGTCGACTACACCTTCAGGACAACGGCCTGGAAACGGTAGGACCAAGCACGCTGGTGCTCTACGCCGACGCGCGCGGCACCAGCGTGGTCGGCAGGATCACGCCCGTGGGCAGTTCGGCGCCCGGGTCGCCGCGCAGTCGTTCCAGGAGGCGGCGGGCCATCAGCCGGCCCATGCCCTCGATGTCCTGACGGACCGTCGTCAGCGGGGGGTCGGTCTGCTCGGCGATCGGCAGCATGTCGTCGAAGCCGATCACGGCGATCTCCTCCGGCACTCGTACGCCCCGCTCCCGCAGCACGCGGAGGGCGCCCACGGCCGTGAGGTCGTTCGCCGCGAACACCGCGTCCAGGTCCGGCCGCCGGGCGAGCAGTTCCCGCATCGCCCGCTCACCGCCCGCGGGGGTGAAGTCGCCCGGCGCGACCAGGGCCGGATCGGCGTCCGGCAGGACATCGCGGTAGCCGTCGAGCCGGTCCACCGCCGAGGTCTGGTCGGGAGCGCCGGTGATGTGCGCGACACGGGTCCGGCCGAGCGCGAGCAGGTGCCGTACGGCCTCGCGCGCGCCACCCCGGTTGTCGCTGTCGACGTACACCGTCGGCTCGGTGCCCCGCTCGCCGTCGCCCCAGCCGGGACGGCCGCCGAAGACGGCGGGGACCTTGGCGCCCCGGATCAGCGCGGGCAGCGGGTCGTCCAGGTGCAGGGAGAAGACGAGGGCGCCGTCGACATGGCCGCCCGCGAGATAGCGGCCCACCCGGGCGTGGTCGTCGCGGCCCTCGGTGAGCAGCAGCACGAGTTGGTTGTCGTGGGCGGTCAGTTCCTTGCTGATGCCGCGCAGTTGGAGGGCGAAGAAGGGGTCGGCGAAGATCCGGCTCTCCGGTTCGGCGACGACCACGGCGATCGCGTCGTGGCGCCGGGTCACCAGGCTGCGGGCGGCCCGGTTGGGGACGTAGCCGAGTTCCTCGACGGCCCGGCGCACCCGGTCCACGAGCGGCGCCCGTACCCCGTCGCCGCCGTTGACGACCCGTGAGGCGGTGGCCCTCGACACCCCTGCCCGCGCGGCCACTTCCTCCAGTGTGGGACGCGGCACTGCCTCGCTCACCCGGCACCCCTCATCGACGGCTGCCGGTCAGGATAGCCAGCGGTCGGGAGGGCGGTGAGAGCGCTCTCGCCCGCGGCTGGGCTGTGCGCGGGCGGACGGCCGACCCCTGGGGTTGCCCACCCCACACCCCACCCCCTCACCCCAGGAGATCCACCTCCACCCCCACCCCCTCCCGCGCCGCCCGCTCGTACGCGGGCCAGGCCAGTGCGAGGTCCTGCCAGGGCAGGCCCACCGGGGTGTACACCGTCCGTTCTGTGGGCTCGGTGCGGCCCGGGTGCTCGCCGCGCAGTACCTCGCCCAGGGTCGCGGCGGCTGCCTCCGCCGGGAGGCCCGCCGTCGCCAGCGCCCCGGTTTCGGCGGCCAGTCGGCGGTCGTCGACGATGAGCAGGGCGTGCGAGAGAAGGTCGGCGGACAGTTCCCGCTTGCCCGGTTCGTCGGCGCCGAGGCTGGTGAGGTGGCGGCCGGGCGGCGTGTCCGCGAGGCCCAGGAGGGGTTCTCGTGACCAGGTCGCCAGCAGGACGATGTCCGACGCCGCCATGACCTCCCGTACGGAGGCCGCCGCCCGTCCGTCGTGCCGCTCGGCGAACGACCGTGCCCGCGCCGGGTCCAGGTCGTGCACGGCGAGTTGGGTCCGCGGACGCAGTGCCGCCAGTCCGCGGACCATCACCTCGGCCTGGGCGCCCGCCCCGATCACGCCCACCGCCGTGCCCACCCCGGCCAGGGCATGGGTGCCGACGGCGGCGGCGAGGCCGGTCCGCCAGGCCGTCAGGGTGGCGGAGTCCAGCAGGGCGAGCAGCTCGCCGTCCCGTCCGCCGTGCAGACAGACCACGCCGCGCAGGGCCGGACGCGCGCCCGGGAACTTGGCGTTGACCTTGACGGTGTAGGCGTCGATGCCCGGCAGCAGGCCGGGGATGAGGGCGGTCGCCGTGCCGGGGAACGGGAGGTCGGTCCGCACCCGCCGCCCCGTCGTCGCGGCGGGCGCGCGGACGAACCCCTCCCGCAGGGCGGCCACGCACTCCGCCGGGTCCAGCACGGCTTCCAGATCACTTCGGGTGAGCAGTCGGGTCACCCGCACATGATCCCCGGTGCGCGGGAGCGGGCCGGCGGCGCCCGGCAGGGCTCAGTGGGCGTGCCCCGACCCGGTCCCGGCCCCCGCGCTCAGTGCGCGTGCCCGGCCCCAGCCCCGGACCCCGCTCCGTCCGACCCGCTCTCCTTTTCCGCCGGAGCACCCGACTTCTCGGCCGGAGCACCCGACTTCTCCGCCGTGTCGCCCGGTCCCGTCGACCCCCCTTGCGCCGCCGCCCCGTGCCCCGCATGCGGGTCGTACCCCGGGATCGTGCCGTCCGTCTTCTTGACCAGGAACAGGCCGACCATCCCCATGTCGGAGTGGCTCTGTACATGGCAGTGGTACATCCACGCGCCCGCCCCCACCCCCTCCCCCGCGATCACCTGGAAGCCGAAGGAGTCGGCGGGGCCCACGATCTTGTTGTCGATGACCTGGCTGGGGTCGTCGGGGCCGGTGAGCAGGCCGGTGCGGTTGTCGGCCCAGCGATGACCGTGCATATGGAACGTGTGGTAGTACTCGCCGTGCGTGATCATCACGAACTCCACCCGGTCGCCGACGGTGGCCTCGAAGTCCGGGCCGCTGTGCGCGGGGCGGTTGTTGATGGACATGTTGTTGAAGACGACGGTGTGGGTGCGGTCCGGCAGGATGTCGCCCTTTCTCCGCACGATCACCGGTCCGTACAGGCCGTTGCGGATGCCGCCGGTGCCGTGCACGGTGCCGACCACATGGTCGTGGTAGTGCCAGTAGCCCGCGCTGCCCGCCCGCCAGGTGCCGTCCTTGCGGCGGCCGGGGACATGGGTGCGCCAGGTGTAGGTGCGGGTGTCGCCCGGCTCGACATGACTGTTGTTCATCATGGTGCCGTCGCTGGTGATCTCGTAGTTCAGGCCGTGGACGTGCAGGCTCACCGGCACGTCCATGGTGTTCTCGAACTCGATGTGCAGGGTGTCGCCCTCGGTCAGCTCGATCAGCGGGCCCGGGACGCTGGCCTTGCCCTTCTCGAAGCCGTAGCCCATCTTTCCGCCGTCCAGCCGCTCGGCGTAGAGCTTGATCCGCCGGGTCTCCCCGCCGGCCGGGGCGGTGCGGGCCGGGGTCGCGGTGGCGCTCACGGCTTCGGGTCCCAGGGACAACGAAGTCGCGACCGCCGCACCGCCCAGCACGATCCGCCGGTTGAATGCACGTCTGTCCATGCCGAACTCCCTACGTCGGTACGGGATTCGGAGTCGAGACGCTAGCCGGAGCCGCAGAGTTTATCCACACTCAGGACAAAGTTTGTTTCTTCACGGTCATACCTATTGGCGAACCGGGAAAAGACGTCTAGCTTTCCTAGGCGCTGGCTGTGAACCGACGAGGGGTGGAAGACCACATGCGGTCCACCACGCACCAAAGACCCTTTTCCGCACCAGGGTCGGGCGCTGCGCGACACACCGGGAAACGCACCGGGCGACGGGTCCTGACGGCCGCACTGGCCGCCGGATTCGTCACCGCGGGGCTGCTCTCCGGCCCGTCCGCCACCGCGCGCCCGGCCCCCGATCCATCACTGGCAACGATGTCCATCAAGTCGCCCCCGGGCGGCGCGAACGTACGGGTGCTGGCCTTCTACGGGTCCGCCGCGGGCGGCGAGGAGTCGCCCGTGGTGAACGCCGGGATCGAGGCCATCGAGACCATCGGGCTCACCGGGCCCACGAACCAGCGGTTCAGCACGGAGGCCACCGACGACGCCTCCGTCTTCACCAACGCGACCAAGCTGGGCCGCTACAACGCGATCGTGTTCCTCACCGGCGGCGGGGACATCCTCGACCCGGAGCAGGAGGCGGGCCTGGAGGCGTACATGGAGGCCGGGGGCGGTTTCCTCGGCGTCCATGACGCGGCCAGGGCCGAGCCGTACTCGGACTGGTTCACCGGGCTGATCGGCGCCCGGCCCGCCGCGTCGAGCCCGGCGAACGTGCAGCGCGCCACGGTCGAGATCGGCGACCGGCAGCACCCGGCCACCAAGAATCTGCCGCTGACCTGGAAGCGGCCCGACGTCTGGACGAACTGGGTGAAGAACCCGTCCGGCCAGGTGCACACGGTCGCCCGGGTGCGCGAGTCGACGTACAAGCCGGGCGCGAGCGCGAACGGCTGGGACCACCCGGTCAGCTGGTGCCGCGACTACGACGGCGGGCGCTCCTTCTACACCGGCATGGGCGGTACGGCGTCGGCGTACGACGAGACCGACTTCCGCGGTCATCTGCGCGGCGCGCTGCTGTGGACGACCCGGCTGGTACGGGCCGACTGCTCGGCGACCATCACCGCCAACTACAAGGCGGAACGGCTCACCAAGCCGAATCAGCCGGGCCAGAACGACCAGATCGGCGAGCCGCACGGGCTGGTCACCGCACCTGACGGCCGGGTGTTCTACATCGGCCGGGGCGGCGCCGACTCCTCGCAGCCGGTGGTCACCGACTGGAACGACCCGAACATCGGCAAGGGCAAGGGCGAGATCCACGTCTACGACCCGAAGACCGGGCAGGTCACCCTGGCCGGCGCGCTGACCGTGTTCGGCAACAAGGGCGGCGGCGACGAGCTGCGCAAGGTCGAGGAGGGGCTGCTCGGCATCGAGCTGGACCCGAGGTTCGCGGACAACGGGTGGGTGTATCTGCACTACACCCCGCACGATCAGATCAACCGGGACACCCGGATGGCCGATCGGCGGGTCTCCCGGTTCACCCTCGACCAGGCCACCAACAAGCTGGACCTGAGCAGCGAGAAGGTGCTGCTGGAGTGGCCGGTGCAGATCCACAGCTGCTGTCACGCGGGCGGCGGGATGACCTGGGACTCAGAGGGCAACCTGTACATCGCGACCGGTGACAACAACTCCAGTGGCTTCAGCGGCGGTTACTCGGGCAACAACCCGCAGCCGAACTACAAGGGCGTCTCCTTCGCCGACGCGCGCCGCACGGCGGGCAACACCAACAACCTCAACGGCAAGATCCTGCGCATCCACCCGGAACCCGACGGGACCTACACCCTGCCGAAGGGGAACCTCTTCACCGGCAAGGAACCCGACGAGGGCGGCGGCAAGACCCGCGGCGAGATCTATGTGATGGGCGTGCGCAACCCGGCGCGCATCTACGTGGACCAGCAGACCGACATCCTGTACGCGGGGTGGGTCGGCCCGGACGCCGGGTCGCCGTCGCCGACCTGGGGGCCGGCGAAGTACGACACGTTCGCCGCGATCACCGAGGCGGGCAACCGGGGCTGGCCGTACTGCATGGGCAACAACCAGCCCTACCGGGACCGCAATCTGCCCGATCCCGCCCAGCCGCTGGACTGGTACGACTGCGACGCGCCGAAGAACGAGTCGCCGAACAACGACGGTCTGGTCAACATCCCGCCGGTCACCAAGAACAACATCTGGTACTCCCCGCAGGGCGGCGCCCCCGACTTCCCGCGTGACGCGAACGGTGTGCCCTCCTACAAGCAGGAGGAGGCGACGTACGCGCTGCCGTGGCTGAAGGGCGGCGGTCAGGCCGCGATGAACGGGCCCGTCTACCGCTACGACACCGCCTCGGCGAGTGCGGTGAAGTGGCCGTCGTACTGGGACGGCAAGTGGTTCGTGGGTGACTTCTACGACTCCGACCAGCCGCGCAACGCCGTGGTGATGGACCCGAAGACGGTCGGCGCGGGCGGCATCCCCGTGCACTCGGAGTCGCTGAAGAAGATCGTGCCGGTCGGCAACGACGGCATCAGGAACCTCATGGACTGGAGGTTCGGTCCGGACGGCGCGCTGTACGTGCTCGACTACGGCCGGGGGTTCTTCACCTCGGACGCGAGGTCGGCGCTGTGGCGGGTCACCTACCAGGGCGCCGGGCCGACCCCGGCCGCGAACCAGCTCGCCAAGGGGGCCAAGTGAGACGGCCGATACGAAGAGTGCGCCGGGGCAGACTGCTCACGGCACTGCTGGCCGCCGTGATGGTGATGCTCGGGCTCCAGTCGGCTCCGGCGCTCGGGCAGCAGCCGGACGCGCCCGCCGCACCGGCCGCACCGGCCGCCGGGCAGACGCTGACCTGGACTGCGGGCGACCCCATCGACCGCTATCTGTCGGTGCCGACGACGGCGGTGGCGGGTCCGGCGACGATCGTCTTCGAGAACAGCAGGGCGACCGGCAACACCACCGGGATGCCGCACACACTGACGTTCGTGACGAGCGACCCGGAGTTCAACAGCGATGTCCAGCTGAACATCCTGGCCAACCCGTCCGACGCCCAGGGCGGCAGGCACACCGCGACGGTGAACCTCACCCCGGGGCGCTACTTCTACCACTGCACGATCCCCGGCCACGGCCAGATGCAGGGCATCCTGGTGGTGACCGAGGGCACCGGTGAGGACACCACCGCACCCGAGGCCACGGCCCGGGTCACCGGGACGCAGAACACCCAGGGCGAGTACGTCGGTGCCGCGACCGTGGCGATCGACGCGACGGACGAGACGGGCGGCTCGGGCGTCGACCGCATCGAGTACGCGATCGGCGACGCGGGCGCCTGGCAGCCCTACACCGCCCCGGTGGTGGTCGATCAGGTCGGCGCGCACCAGGTCCGCTACCGGGCCACCGACAAGGCCGGCAATGTGTCGGCGGAGAAGACGGCCCGGTTCACGGTGGTGGCCCCGCAGACGGACGACACCACCGCGCCGGAGACCTCGGCGACCGTCACGGGTGAGCGCAACCCGGACGGGACGTACATCGACATGGCGACGGTGACGGTGTCCGCGTCGGACACCGGATCCGGGGTCAACACCATCGAGTACGCCATCGGGGCCGACGGCGCCTGGCAGCCGTACACCGCCCCGGTGATGGTCCACCAGGTGGGCGACCACACCGTGCGCTACCGGGCGACCGACAAGGCGGGCAATGTGGCCGCCGAGAAGAATGTGCGGTTCACGGTGGTCGCCGCGCCGCCGGAGGACACCACGGCACCGGTCACGGGTGTCGCGGTGGACGGCGCGCGCAACTCGGACGGGGCGTACATCGGCAACGCCAAGGTGACGGTGACGGCGACCGACGAGGGCGGCTCCGGCGTCGACCGGATCGAGTACTCGCTGGACGGCGGCCCCTACCTGGCGTACTCCGGCGCGGTGGTGGTCGACCGGGCGGGGGCGCATTCGCTGGCCTACCGGGCGACGGACAAGGCGGGCAACACGGCGGCGGCACGTACGGTGCACTTCACCGTGGTGTCGAGCGGTCCGCCCGCGCCGAACTGCGCGGAGTACGACGAGCGGCTGACGGTCATCGTCGGCACGGTCGACTCGGGCGTGCCGAACCGGCTGACCGAGAGCCGGTGCCGGATCAATGAGCTGATCGAGGACGAGAAGCGGTGGACGTCCCACGCGCTGTTCCTCAAGCACGTCAAGACGGTCCTGGACAAGCTCCGCAAGGACGGGGTGATCGACAGGCGGGAGTACAACGCGATCACCAGGGCCGCGAAGCAGTCCGGCATCGGCACACCCGGCCAGACGACGGGGTACGTCCCGGTCTTCGACGGCACGGCGGGCTCCTTCGCCAAGTGGCAGCACGTGGGCGGCGGTTCGTTCGGGCTGAACGCGGACGGGTCGATGACCAGCGGCACCACCAAGGGCGGCCTGGGCATGCTGTGGTTCCCGCAGCGCAAGTACGGCGACTTCTCGCTGCGCTTCCAGTGGCGCGACGACGCGCCGGGCACCGGGAACGCCAACTCGGGTGTCTTCGTGCGCTTCCCGAGCGTCCTGAACCACCCGGAGGAGACCCGTCCGGAGTGGGTCGCCATCAAGTACGGGCATGAGGTGCAGGTGTTCGACCGTCCCACCGGCGACATGTACAAGACGGGGTCGATCTACGGCTTCGACCGCGTGGGCCTGGCCGGGGCGGGCGTGACCCAGAAGGGCACCTGGAACGACTACGAGATCCGGGTGGTCGACCAGCACTACTCGATCTACCGCAACGGTGTGCTGATCAACGAGTTCGAGAACAGCGGCGGGCAGGAGTTCACGCCGCCGCGCGGGGACGACCCGGGCACCGACGGCCGGCGGTTCGCCTCCGGTTACATCGGGCTCCAGGTGCACGGCACCACGGATGTGGTCTCGTACCGGGACATCCGGATCAAGGACCTGTAAGGAGGGGCGACCTCAGGAAGGGCGGAGCGCCCGTGACCGGACACCGGTCGCGGGCGCTTCGCGCTGCGGTCAGGGGCGCCAGAGTTCCAGGGCCCACTGGTCGGGGGCGATCTGGTAGCAGTTGAAGTAGGACGCGCCGGCGTTCATGACCGCCCAGTTGCCGGCGTAGAAACAGGCGCCCTGGCTGGAGTACGTGCCCCAGGGGACCCACTGGGTGGGGCCTGCCTCCGTGGCGGTGACGGTGGCCTCGGTGGTGGTGGCCGCCTGGGCCGCCGGAGCGGCGAGGAGTCCGGCGGTGGCGACGGCGCCGACCACGGCCGCGCTCGCGAGCATCTTGCGCAGGGACATGACGTTGAGCCCTCCCTTTCGTCGAGGTCATCCGGGTTCGCCCGGGATGACAGGGGAAAGATTGGTCCAGACCTCCTGTCCACCACAACAGGAAGTGTGTCATTCCCTGACATATTGGCCGATAGCTGGATCACCTGGCCGGAAATCGATGCCCGTGAACACGGAAAACCGGCGAATCGATTCAGCAGACTCGTTCGAGTGACCGAAGGAGAAGTGAACGCATACATCAGGGCAGGCTCGACGCGAACATCCACCGCTCCCTTGGAGGAAGCCCATGTCCCGTCTCGCCGCCACCGCCCTCGGCGCCGTCGCCCTGCTCGGCATGCTGGCCACGCCGGCCGTCGCGATCCCGGACCCGGTGGCCACCGTCGACTGCGCGGTCCAGGAGGTCACCGGCCTGGTGTCGCTGGGCGCCCTCGCCGTGCCCACCGCGGTGCCGGGCACGGGCTGTCTGGCGCTGGCTCCCTGAAACACGACGGGGGGACCGGGTCCGTTCGAGGCTCCGAGCCGAACGGGTCCGGTCCCCGGCGTCACTCCTTCCTGGCCCGGCTCGGCTGCACCCGCTTCGGCTCACCCGGCATCTTCGGGTACTCGGGCGGGTACGGCAGATCGCCGAGGCCATGGTCACGTTCGTCCTGCGCGGCCAGGTCGAGCAGCGCCTCCAGCGAATAGCGGTGGTCGTCCATGTCGGAGTGCACATCACCGGCCTCCGCGAACCGCACCGGCATCGTCGCCAGGTCGAAGTCACGCGGGTGGACGGCACCGACCTCCACCTCCGCCCAGCGCAGGGGCGCCGAGACCGGGGCGTGCGGGCGGGGACGTACGGAGTAGGCGGAGGCGATCGTGCGGTCACGGGCCGTCTGGTTGTAGTCCACGAAGATCCGTTCGCCGCGCTCCTCCTTCCACCACTTGATGGTGACCCGGTCCGGCATCCGGCGCTCCAGCTCACGGCCCACGGCGATGGCGGCGCGGCGGACCTGGGTGAAGGTCCAGCGCGGTTCGATGGGCACGAAGACATGCAGACCGCGCCCGCCGGACGTCTTCGGGAAACCGCGCAGCCCGCCGAACTCGTCCAGGACCGCGCGCAGTTCATGGGCGGCGCGCACCGCGTCGTCGAAGTCGGTGCCGGGCTGCGGGTCCAGGTCGATCCGGAGTTCGTCGGGATGGTCGACGTCCGCCCGCCGCACCGGCCAGGGGTGGAAGGTCAGGGTGCCGAACTGCGCGGCCCACACCACGGCCGCCTCCTCCGTGGGGCACATCTCGTCGGCGCTGCGTCCGCTGGGGAAGGTGATGTGGGCGGTGGGGATCCAGTCGGGCATGTTCTTGGGCGCCCGCTTCTGGAAGAAGGACTCGCCGGTCACCCCCTCGGGGTAGCGCTCCAGGGTGGTGGGACGGTCACGCAGGGCGCGCAGGATGCCGGGGCCGACGGCGATGTAGTACCGGGCGAGGTCCAGCTTGGTGAAACCGCGCTCCGGGAAGAACACCTTGCCCGGACTGGACAGCCGTACGCTCCGCCCGGCCACCTCCAGCTGCACCGCTTCGCCCATGCGAGACACGGTAGGCGGGTCATCCCCACCCCGCATATCGGGCAGAACGCCCACGCGGGGCGGAGAATCTCTGGCATGGACCTCCCGGTGATGCCGCCCGTGAAGCCGATGCTCGCCAAGTCCGTGGCGAAGATCCCGCCGGGCATGCAGTACGAGGCCAAGTGGGACGGGTTCCGGGCGATCGTGTTCCGCGACGGGGCCGAGGTCGAGCTGGGCAGCCGCACCGGCAAGCCGCTGACCAGGTATTTCCCCGAGCTGGTGGCGGCGCTGCGCGAACGGGTGCCGAGCCGGTGCGTGCTGGACGGGGAGATCGTGATCGCCCGCGAGGGACGGCTGGACTTCGACGCGCTGACCGAGCGGATCCACCCGGCGGACTCCCGGGTACGGCAGCTCGCCGAGCGCACTCCGGCCTGGTTCGTGGCGTTCGACCTGCTCGCCCTGGACGACGAGTCGGTCCTGGACGTGGCCCTCGCGGATCGGCGGACGCTGCTGGCCAGGGCCCTGGCCGGGGTCACCCCGCCGGTGCATCTGGCCCCGGCGACGACGGACGCGGAGCGGGCCGGGCGGTGGTTCGAGCAGTACGAGGGGGCCGGGCTGGACGGGGTGATCGCCAAGCCGCTGACCCTGCCGTACCTCCAGAACGAGCGCGCGATGTTCAAGATCAAGCATGAGCGCACGGCGGATGTGGTCGTGGCGGGCTACCGCTTCCACAAGAGCGGGCCGGTGGTCGGCTCGCTGCTGCTGGGGCTGTACGACGACCGGGGCACCCTTCAGCATGTCGGGGTGTCCGCCGCGTTCGCCATGAAGCGGCGCGAGGAGCTGATCGGGGAGCTGGAGCCGCTGCGGATGGCGGACGCCGCCGGGCATCCGTGGGCGGCCTGGACCGAGGAGTCCGCGCACGAGGGGGCGCGGCTGCCGGGGGCGCCGAGCCGCTGGTCGGGCAAGAAGGATCTGTCCTGGGTGCCGCTGCGGCCGGAGCGGGTGGCGGAGGTGGCGTACGACCACATGGAGAACGGGGCGCGCTTTCGGCATACGGCCCGCTTTCGCCGGTGGCGGGCGGATCGGACGCCGCGGAGCTGTACGTATGCGCAGTTGGAGGAGCCGGTGGGGTACGACCTGGCGGAGGTTTTCGGGAGGGGCGAGTGAGGGGTGGGTGGCGGCTTCGTCGGGAGGTGCGGGCCGGTGGGGGCTGGTCGCGCAGTTCCCCGCGCCCCTGACGGGGCACGCCGACGTCCCCCGGCTGCCGGGCTCCTGCTCCGATCGGCCCACCTCCGCCACCCGGCCGGCGGTGAATTCGCGATGCCGTCACGGAACAGTGGACAGTGTGTGGGTATGACCATCTAACAGCCGATAAGCGCTAATAACCGATCAGCGCATCATCGGACGCACGAGTGGGTGGGTGGCGACGTTGGGCAGGGCAGTGGCAGGGGCGGACAGGGCGCGGACGCGGCGGGTCACCAGGACGGCGGCGCTGCTGGTCACGGCGGTGTCGGTCGCGGTGACGGCGAGTTGCACGGTGGGTGGCGACCGTGACCGGCGCGACGACAGCCGGGCGAAGGAGACCCCGCCCGCCCCGACGCGGAGCGCCCCGGCAAAGACCGGCCCGGTCCTTGCCGTGAAGATCGACAATGTGCCGCAGGCCCGTCCGCAGACCGGTCTGAACGCGGCGGACGTCGTGTACGCCGAGCAGGTCGAGGGCGGTCTGAGCAGGCTGATGGCGGTGTACGCGACGCGGCTGCCGGACCGCGTGGGGCCGGTGCGCAGTGCCCGGGAGAGCGATCTGGAGCTGTTGCGCCAGTTCGACGAGCCGGTGCTGGCCTTCTCCGGGGCGCAGAGCAGGCTGCTGCCGCTGATCGACGCGGCCCCGGTGCAGGCGGAACCGCCCGGCACCGCGTCCGACGCCTACACCCGGGCCGCCGACCGTCCCTCCCCGCACAATCTCTACGCCCGCCCCGGCCGGCTGCTGTCCGCCGCCCCCGGCGCCGACGCGCTGACCACGGGCTTCCGCTTCGGTCCGGCCCCGGCCGGCGGCACGGCGGTGAACTCGCGGACCGTGCGCTATCCGACCGCCGAGTTCACCTTCACCTGGTCGCCGCAGCGGCACCGCTGGCTGGTCGCCATGGACGGCACGGAGGCGGTCACCACCGACGCGGGTGCCCTGGCCCCGGCGACGGTCGTCGTCCAGCAGGTGACCGTGCGCCCGTCCGACTTCCATGACTCGCTCGGCAATTACACGCCGTACACCGAGACGGTGGGCTCGGGCACGGCGGAGGTGCTGCGGGACGGCAAGGCGTACGACGCCAAGTGGCAGCGTGCGGATGGCGCCGACGGCACCCGGTTCACGACGGACGACGGCAAGCCGCTGAACTTCGCGGACGGGCAGGTGTGGGTGGTGTACGCCCAGCGGTGAGGTGTCCGATCCCCCGTCCCGGCGGGTCAGGGCCGGCCGACCAGGGGCTCCGCCGGATTGCGGAGCCCCTCCGCCGCGTCCGCGACCCGGCTGATCAGGTCGAGGAACAGGGTCCGTTCGTCGGCGGTCAGCGGGGCGAGGAGGACCTGGTTCATCCGGGCGGTGCGCAGGGCGAGCCGACGGTGGGTGCGTGTGCCGTCCTCGGTCGGGCGCAGCAGGAAGCGGCGGCCGTCCTGCGGGTCGCGCACCTTGTCCAGCAGTCCGCGCCGGTCGAGGCGGCTGATCACCTCGGCGACGGTCGACCGGTCGAGCCCCACCCGCTCCCCCACGGTCCGCTGGTCCAGGCCGGGCTCGGCGACGAGCGCGTTCAGGACGGCGAACTGCGGTGAGGTGATCTCCTCGGAGACCATCGTGTTCCACAGCAGGTAGTGCGCCTGCTGGAGCCGCCGGGCGAGGTGCCCGGGGTGGGTGGTGATGTCCACCGCGGCCATGTGCGCTCCCTGGTCCGAATTCGTTGGTGCACTGAGCAATTCGTTGGCGCACTGAACGATACCTGGGTGGCGAGTGCCTGTTTGCGACCTGGAGCCGCGACCGGGAGCCGGGAGTCTGCCCGGAATATTCCCGCTCTTGACGGTTGAGCCGTCCCGGTGGCAGCGTGAGGGCAAGCTCGTGGAGATAATCAGTGCCCTGACTAATTGAGAACTCTTCAAGAGGTCGGGACGCCTGGCAGAGATGGGGCTTCGGGGATGGACAAGGTGGTCGCCTCGGCCGCGGCGGCGGTGGCCGATGTGCCGGAGGGCGCGTCGCTGGCGGTCGGCGGGTTCGGGCTGAGCGGGGTGCCGAACGTGCTGATCCAGGCGTTGTACGAGCGCGGGACCGGCGGGCTTTCGGTGGTGTCGAACAACTGCGGCGCGATGGAGTCCGGGCTCGCGGTGCTGCTGGCGGCCGGGCGGATCGCCCGGGTCACCGGCTCCTACATCGGCGCGAACAAGGAGTTCGCCCGGCAGTATCTGGCCGGTGAGCTGGAGGTCGAGATGATCCCCCAGGGCACCCTCGCGGAGCGGCTGCGCGCGGGCGGCGCGGGGATTCCCGCGTTCTACACACCGGCCGGGGTCGGGACGCAGGTCGCCGAGGGCGGGCTGCCCTGGCGCTACGACGGCTCCGGCGGGGTCGCGCTGGCCTCGCCGCCGAAGGAGGTCCGGGAGTTCGACGGCGCCGAGTATGTGCTGGAGCGTGGCATCCGGACCGATTTCGCGCTGGTCCGGGCGGCCCGGGGCGACCGGCACGGGAACCTCGTCTTCAACAGGTCGACCCGGAACTTCAACCCGCTGGCCGCGATGGCCGGGAAGATCACGATCGCCGAGGTCGAGGAGCTGGTCGAGCCCGGCGAGATCGACCCGGACGCGGTACATCTGCCGGGGATCTTCGTGCGGCGGGTGCTGGCGCTGACACCCGAGCAGGCGGCGGACAAGAAGATCGAGCAGCGGACGGTGAGCAGCTGATGGCCTGGACCCGGCAGGAGATGGCCGCGCGGGCGGCGCGCGAGCTGACCGACGGTCAGTACGTGAATCTGGGGATCGGGCTGCCGACGCTGATCCCGAACTATCTGCCCGAGGGTGTGGAGGTGATCCTGGAGTCGGAGAACGGCATCCTGGGCACCGGGCCGTACCCCACCGAGGACCAGGTCGACCCGGATCTGATCAACGCGGGCAAGGAGACCGTCACGGTCCTGCCGGGCGCGTCCTTCTTCGACTCGGCGCTGTCCTTCTCGATGATCCGGGGCGGGCACATCGATGTCGCCGTGCTGGGCGCGATGCAGGTCTCGGCGGGCGGGGACCTGGCGAACTGGGCCATCCCCGGGAAGATGATCACCGGGATCGGCGGGGCGATGGACCTGGTGCACGGCGCCCGGACGGTGATCGTGGTGATGACCCACACCGCGAAGGACGGCTCCCCGAAGATCCTGGAGCAGTGCGCGCTGCCGCTCACGGGCAAAGCGTGTGTGAACCGGGTCATCACCGATCTCGGCGTGCTCGACATCACCGACGACGGGCTTGTCCTCACCGAGACCGCGCCCGGCGTCACCGCCGACGAGATCGTCACCAAGACGGCCGCCAAGGTGCGGATCGCCGAGCAGCTGACCGCCGGGGAGGCACAGTCATGAGGGACGTCTACATCGTCGACGCCGTCCGCACACCCATCGGCCGCTACAACGGCGCCCTCGCCCCCGTCCGCCCCGACGACCTCGCCGCCCACGCCATCCGCGCGCTCCTCGACCGCACCCCGGAGCTGGACCCGTCCCGTATCGAGGACGTCTACTTCGGCAACGCCAATGGCGCCGGTGAGGAGAACCGCAACGTCGGCCGCATGGCCGCCCTGCTCGCCGGGCTGCCCACCAGCGTCCCCGGCGTCACCGTCAACCGGCTGTGCGCCTCCGGCCTCGAAGCCGTCATCCAGGCCGCCCGTGCCATCGCCGCCGGGGATGCCTCCATCGCCCTCGCGGGCGGCGTCGAGTCGATGACCCGGGCCCCGTACGTGCTGCCCAAGTCGGACCGGCCCTTCCCGGCCGGGCACGCCGAGCTGTACTCGACCACCCTCGGCTGGCGCATGGTCAATCCCAGGATGGATCCGCAGTGGACCGTCCCCCTCGGCGAGTCGGCCGAACTGATCGCCGACAAGCACAAGATCACGCGCGAGCAGCAGGACGAGTTCGCCCTGGCCAGCCATCGCAAGGCCGCCGCCGCGCAGGGAGCGGGGCTGTTCGATGCCGAGCTGGCGCCCGTGGGCATCCCGCGGCGCAAGGGTGAGCCGGTGGTGTTCGCCGCCGACGAGTCCGTACGCGCCGATGCCTCCCTCGCCGCCATGGCCGGGCTGAAGCCGTCCTTCCGCGCGGAGGGCGGCACGGTCACCGCGGGCAACGCCTCCCCACTGAACGACGGGGCCGCGGCGCTGCTGCTGGTGGACGAGGAAGGCCTGCGGGCCACCGGCCGTGAGCCGCTGGCCCGGGTGTCGGCGACCGGCGTGTCCGCCATCGAGCCGCACTACTTCGGGCTGGCCCCCGTCCAGGCCGTGCACCGCGCGCTCGGCAAGGCGGGCCGGACGTTCGACGACCTGTCCGTCCTGGAGCTGAACGAGGCGTTCGCCGCCCAGGTCCTCGGCTGTGTGGCCGAGTGGCCGGAGTTCGACCCGGCGGTCCTCAACCCCCAGGGCGGTGCCATCGCCCTCGGTCACCCGCTCGGCGCGTCCGGCGCACGGCTCGCCGGGACCGTCGCCCACCAGCTCGCCCGGCGCGGCTCGGGCACCGGCGTGGCCACCCTCTGCATAGGCGTCGGCCAGGGCCTGGCCCTGGTCCTCGAACGCTAGGAGTCCCCATGACGCTCACCCAGCACGACATCGACCAGGAGATAGCGGCGCAGCACGCCGCCTATGAGAAGGGCCTCGCCGAGGGGGCGCCGGTCGAGCACCACCCGCGGCGCGACTACGCGCCCTACCGGTCCTCGATCCTGCGCCACCCCCGGCAGCCGCTGGTGGCGATAGACGTCTCGAAGGACCCGGAGCTGGTGGAGCTGGCCTCCCCGGCGTTCGGGCAGCGCGACATCACCGAGAGCGACAACGATCTGACGATCCAGCACAGCGGTGAGCCGGTCGGCGAGCGGATCACCGTCTCCGGGCGGCTGCTGGACCGCTCCGGGCGCCCGGTGCGCGGTCAGCTCATCGAGATCTGGCAGGCCAACTCGGCGGGCCGGTACGCGCATCAGCGCGAGAAGCACGACGCCCCGCTCGACCCCAACTTCACCGGCGTCGGCCGCACCCTCACCGACGCCGACGGCGGCTACCGGTTCACCACCATCCAGCCCGGCCCCTACCCCTGGCGCAATCACGACAACGCCTGGCGCCCGGCGCACATCCACTTCTCGTTCTTCGGCACGGCGTTCACCCAGCGCCTGGTGACGCAGATGTACTTCCCCGCCGACCCGCTGTTCCCGTACGACCCGATCATCCAGTCCGTCACGGACGACGCCGCCCGGCAGCGGCTGGTCGCCACGTACGACCACAGCCTGTCGGTGCCGGAGTTCTCGATGGGCTACCACTGGGACATCGTGCTCGACGGGCCGAACGCCACCTGGATCGAAGAAGGACGCTGACCGCCATGACGAAGATCGACACCAGCAGCCCGGAACAGGTGCTGCCGACCCCGTCGCACACGGTCGGCCCGTTCTACGGCTACGCGCTGCCCATCACCGGCGGCGAGGAGATCGCGCCGCTCGGCCACCCGGACACCGTCGCCGTGCACGGGTATGTGACGGACGGCGAGGGACAGCCGCTGCCGGACGCCCTCGTGGAGATCTGGGGGCCGGACCCGGACGGCAACGTGTCCCGGACCGACGGTTCCATGCGACGCGACGCGGCCTCCGGCGGCTACGCGGGCCGCAACGGGGTGGAGTTCACCGGCTGGGGCCGGATCCAGACCGACGCCGACGGCCACTGGTACGTACGGACGCTGCGGCCGGGGGCGCGCGGGAGCAGTGCCCCGTACCTGAGCGTGTGTGTGTTCGCGCGCGGGCTGCTCGTGCACCTGTTCACCCGGATCTACCTTCCCGGCGACGAGGCCGCGCTCGCCGCCGACCCGCTGCTGTCGGCGCTGCCCGAGGCGCGCCGGGACACACTGGTCGCGCGCTCCGAGGGCGCGGGCGCCTACCGTTTCGACATCCGCCTTCAGGGCGAGGGCGAGACGGTCTTCCTGGAGTACAGGTGACATCCGAACCATCCGGCACAGGTATCGGCACTCCATCCGGCACAGGTATCGGCACCGACAGCGGCCTGCTCGCGCCCGGGTGGGCGGGCTCCGCCGCCGCGTCCTCGACCGGCGACCGGGCCTACCTCCAGGCCCTGCTGGACGCGGAGGCCGCCCTGACCCGGGCGCAGGCCGGGCTGGGAATGGTCCCGGCCGGGGCGGCGACGGCGGTCACCGAGGCGGCCGACGCGGCCCGCTTCGATCTCTCCTCCCTGGCCGGGCGGGCGCGCGGCGGCGGCAATCCGGTGATCCCGCTGGTGGCCGATCTGACGGCGGCGGTGGGCGCGGAGTGGGGGCCGTACGTCCACCGGGGCGCGACCAGCCAGGACATCCTGGACTCGGCGGCCATGCTGGTCGCGGTCCGCACGCTGGGCCCGGTCCTCACCGACCTCGCCCGTACGGAGGCGGCGCTGGCCCGTCTCGCCGCCGCCCACCGCGACACCGCGCTGCCCGGCCGCACCCTCACCCAGCACGCCGTCCCGACGACGTTCGGGCTGAAGGCGGCCGGGTGGCGGTCGCTGGTGCTGGACGCGCGGGACCGGCTGACGGCCGTCCGGGACACGCTGCCCGCTCAGCTCGGGGGCGCGGCGGGAACGCTGGCCGCCTTCGGCGCGTACGGCGCGGACGATCCGACCGCGCTGCCGGGCGCGTTCGCCCGTGAACTGGGCCTGCGGGCCCCCACGTTGCCCTGGCACACCCTGCGCACGCCGGTCGCCGATCTCGCCGGGGCCCTCGCCTTCACGGCGGGCGCGCTCGGCAAGCTCGGCGTGGATGTGCTGACCCTGTCGCGGACGGAGATCGCGGAGGTCGCGGAGGGCGGGGGCGGCGGCTCCTCCGCGATGCCGCACAAGTCCAATCCCGTACGGTCCACCCTGATCGTCGCCGCCGCGCGCCGGGCACCGCAGCTCGCGGCGACGCTGTACGGGTCGCTGGTCGCGGAGGACGAGCGGCCCGCCGGGGCCTGGCACGCCGAGTGGGAGCCGCTCAGGGAGCTGCTGCGGCTGGTCGGCGGGGCGGCGAGGGACGCCGCCGAACTGGCCGAGGGGCTACGGGTACGGCCGGACACGATGCGCGCGCATCTGGAGCTGACGCACGGGGCGATCGTCTCCGAGCGGCTGTCCGCCGAGCTGGCCGCGACGCTGGGCCGGGCCCGTGCGAAGGAACTGCTCAGCAGACTCGCCGCCGAGGGACGGCCCTTGTCGGAGGCCCCCGAACTGACGGACTCCGACCTCGACCCCACCCACTACACCGGCTCCGCCGGTGCCCTCACCGACCACGCACTGGAGCGACGGTGAACCCGGCCAGCCACCTCACGGAAGGGTCCACGCCAACCGCGACGCTGGGCCGGAGCCGCGCGCAAGAGCCGCCCGGCAGACCCGCCGCCGAAAGGCAGCGTCACTCACACGCCCCCGAGCCCACCCATCGCACCGGCTCCGCCACAGCCCCGACCGGCCACGCACTGGAGCGACCGTGACCCCGCTCAACCACCTCACGGAAGGGTCCACGCCAACCGCGACGCTGGGCCGGACCCGCGCGCAAAAGCCGCCCGGCAGACCCGCCGCCGAAAGGCCGCGTCACTCACACGCCCCCGAGCCCACCCATCGCATCGGCTACGCCACAGCCCTCACCAGCCACACACTGGAGCGACCGTGACCCTGCTCAACCATCTTGTGGAAGGGTCCGCTTCCGCTCCCCCGCTGTTGCTGGGGCCCTCGCTCGGGACGTCCTACGCCCTGTGGGACGAGGTCGCGCCCGAGCTGTCCGTGGCTCACCGGGTGATCCGCTGGGATCTGCCGGGACACGGCGGGTCGGCTCCGGGGCTGATCGGGGCGGGGGCGACCGTCGGTGATCTGGCCGGCCTGGTGCTGGCGCTCGCGGACGCCCTCGGCGTCGAGCGGTTCGCGTACGCCGGGGTGTCGCTCGGCGGGGCCGTCGGGCTGCATCTCGCCGTGCACCACCCGGAGCGGCTGTCGTCGCTGGCGGTGATCTGCTCCTCCGCCTGCTTCAACGGGGACCGGCCATGGCGGGAGCGGGCCGCGCTGGTGCGTGCCGAGGGGCTCGCCCAGCTCGCCGAGAGCGCGAACACGCGATGGTTCGCGGGCGGCTTCACCGTGCCCCGGCTGGTCCAGGACCACCGGGACACCGACCCGGCGGCGTACGCGGCCTGCTGCGACGCCCTCGCCGCCTACGATCTGCGGGACCGGCTCGGGGAGATCTCCACCCGGACCCTGCTGATCGCCGGGCGCGAGGACCCGGCGACCCCGCCCGCGCATCTGCGGGAGATCGCCGACGCCGTGCCGGGCGCCGCGCTGGTGGAGATCCCGGGCGCCTCGCATCTGGCGCCCGCGCAGTGCCCCGAGGCGGTGCTGAGCGCCCTGCGCACCCATCTCGACGGGCCCGCGCGGCGCGGGATGGCGGTACGCCGGGAGGTGCTCGGCGACGCCCATGTCGACCGCGCCCAGGCCCGGCAGAACCCGTTCACCGCCCGCTTCCAGGACTTCATCTCGCGCTACGCCTGGGGCGAGATCTGGACCGACCCGACGCTCACCCGGCGCGAGCGCAGCATGATCACCCTGACCGCGCTGGTCGCCCACGGCCACTACGACGAGCTGGCCATGCATGTGCGCGCGGCCCGGCGCAACGGACTGACGCCCGACGAGATCGGGGCGGTGCTGTTGCAGACGGCGGTGTACTGCGGGGTACCGGCGGCGAACTCGGCGTTCGCGGCGGCCCAGCGGGTGCTGGCGGAGGAGCCGGACGAACGGGACCAGCGGGACCAGTGAGGGTGACCCTGGCGGTCGGGGGGGCACCGGCACCGGGCCGGGGGCCCGCCAGGCTCATGGCGTGACGGGCCGTCAGACCTACGGCGTCGGTCCGTCAGGTGACGTCGCCAGGGCCTCCAACGCCGCCTCCGCGCGCTGGACCAGGCCGTCCGCGCCGCACGAGCGGGCCAGGGACAGGCCCCGGTTCAGCTCGGACGCGGAGCGGGCGGCGATGCCGTGTTCGACGCGGGCCGCCGCGTGTTCGTACTGGCAGGGCGATGCCTCCAGATAGGTGACGGCCTGGGCGGCGAGGCGGACCCTGCGCTGACCGGTCTCCAGGGCGGCGGCGCACCGCAGAGCCTCGCCGATCGCGGTGTCCGTGCCGAAGTGTTCGGCCTGGCGGCGGGCGTCGGAGGCGAGCCGGGCCGCGCGGGCCGGGTCCTCCGCGGCGAGGGCGACGGCGAGATCCACGGTCCACGGCGCGAGCACCGGGTTGTGACCGCCGCGTGCCGCTGCCGCCTTCTCCGCCGCTTCGAGTTCGTTGACGCCGTCCTTGGTGCGGCCGACCGCGAGCAGCAGCCTGCCGCGTACGCTGCGCGGGTCGGGCAGCACCATCGTGGACGGGTACGGCGGCGAGAAGCCGTACTGCTCGGCGATCGACCAGGCCTCGTCGACATGGCCGCGGGCGAGCAGGGTGTCCACCAGTCCGCAGGTCGCCGACCAGTGCAGCGGCAGACGTCGGCCGACACGCTCGGCGAGCCGCAGGGACTCGCGCAGCACCTCCTCGGCGTCCTTGAGCCGGCCGCGTCTGCGGTGCGCGAGGCCCAGATAGGCGTGGGCGAGCGCCAGATGCCCGCCGCTCCAGCCGGCCGTGGTGTAGGCGCGCAGGGCCTCGGCGAAGAGGCTCTCCGCGCGGTCGATCCGGTCGGCGTAGGCGTAGCTGCTGCCGAGCATCATCAGCAGCTCGACGCCCCACTCGGGGTCGGTCCAGCCGAGGCCGGGCGCGAGCCGTCCGTTGACCATGGCGCGGTCGCAGTTCTCTATGACCACCTCGGCGTTCTCGCCGTGGGTCATGGCGTCGAAGGCGCGCAGGATGAGCAGCGCGCGTTCGGAGTTGTCGCGGCCGGTGCAGGCGCCGGCCTGGGCGGCGAGCCGCTCGGAGCGGCCGGGCGGGGCGGTCTCGCTGTAGATGCCCTCCCACATGTACTGCACGGCCTGCAACCGCATCCGGGCGGGGCCCGCCGGCTGGCGTGCGGCCTCCGCCTCGACCGTGCGGACGGCCTGTTCGAGCTGGTCGTTGTGGAGCAGGGCCTGGGAGAGGCGGTAGACGGCGTTGACGCGTTCGCCGCCGTCCAGGCCGGGCATGGCGAGCGCGTTCTGGAGGTGGTCGACGGTGGTGGCGGGCGCGGTGAGCAGGGTGGCGCAGCCGAGTTCGAAGAGGACCTGTGCGTGCACCTGGGGCCGGGGCGGCTCCCTGAGAGCGCGTTCCAGACAGAGGCGGGCGGCGTCCGGGGCGCCGACGCCCAGATGTTCACCGGCGGCCTCGCGCAGCTGCTCGACTATCTCGGCGTCGTCCTCCGGGTGGACCGGCAGCAGATGCCGGGAGGCCGCTGCGGCGCCGAGCCCGGAGTCGATGACGAGCTTGGCCGCTATCCCGTGCATCGCGGTGCGCAGTCCGTCGGGGATGGAGTTGTAGACGGCGGACGCGATCAGCGGGTGCACGAACTCCAGGTCGCCGCCGCCCGCGCGGGCGCCCGCCGGGTCGGGTGCGGTGAGGATCCGGGCGGTGCGCAGCAGTTCGGCGCAGCGCGCGGCCTCGTCGTGTTCCACGGTGATCAGCTCGGCGACCAGGTCGACGGTGATGCCGGTGCCGAGGATGGCGGAGGCCCAGGCGAAGCGGGTGGCGTTGATGCCGAGTTCGCCGAGCCGGTCGACGAGTCCGCCGCCGCGCGCCGAGCGGTTGAGGTCGCGCAGTTCGTCCGCCGAGGACTCACTGGGTTCCATCTCGCTGTCGCGGACCTTGGCCAGGAGTTCGACGGTCTCGTACGGGTTGCCCGCGGTGACCGCCCAGACCTGGCGGCAGAACGGGCCGTCGGCGTGCTCGCCGACGGTGGCGCGGGTGAGGGCGGCGGTGGCGTCCGGGGTCAGGGCGCTGAGGCTGGTGACCCGGTCGCTCAGCTCGGCGATCCGGTCGAGGTAGCGGGCGCTCTCGCCGCCCACCTCGCCGGGCCTGCGGGCGACCACGACGAGCACGGACAGATCGTCCAGCCGCTCGGCGAAGGCGGCGAGCCACCGCAGGGTCTCCTGGTCGGCCCAGTGGGCGTCGTCGATCAGCAGGACGAGCGGCCATTCGCGTGTGGCGAGGCGGCGGACGGCCACGACCAGGCCGTCGCACACGCCCTGTGGGAGGGGCTGGACCTCGCCGGGCTCCGCTATCCCGAGGGCGGGGCCGGAGATGTCGAACCAGTCCCCGAGGTAGTCGCGGGCCTCTTCGGGCAGCAGGGAGATCAGCGCGGGCTGGAGGAGCTGCCGTACCACGTTGAAGGGGACGGACCGCAGGGTCTCGCCGCCACGGGCGGACCAGACGGTGCAGCCCTGTGCCTCGGCGAACTTCCGGGTCTCGGTCAGCAGTGCCGTCTTGCCGAGTCCGGCGTCGCCGCGCAGCATCAGCAGACTGCCGCGGGAATCGCCGGTGTGCAGTGATTCCACGGCCTGCCGGAGGGCGGCGACTTCCTCGTCCCGCTCCCACAGCGGAGCCGAGGCGCCCGCCGTGGGCCGTACCTCCGTCATCCCGCTACCTCCCCAAGTCGCTCGAATGACGTACAGACCTTGAGCGTAGCCGCCCGATGCGCCCCGTGGTGGCGGGTATCGGGCAGCCGTTGCCGGGTCGGGTGAACAGGGATGCCGCCGGATGGCGCGCCGGGCGTGCGACGGGGGTTTGCGGGGCGCCCGCGCGGTCAACAGCCCTGGGGTGAAAGAGACTTTCCGCGAGCGTCGGCGGCCGGACGCGGCGCGGCCCGGTGTGCGGGCGCTGGCGGCCGGTTCGGTGGGCAATTTCATCGAGTGGTACGAGTTCGGCGTCTACGGCTACTTCGCCACCGTCATCGCCGCGCGGTTCTTCACTCCGGAGGGTGGCGGCGAGGCCGAGGCGCTGGTGCGGACGTACGCGTCCTTCGCACTGGCGTTCTTCTTCCGGCCGGTCGGCGCGGCGGTGTTCGGGCGGCTCGGTGACCGGATCGGGCGGCGGCCGGTGCTGATCCTGGTGGTGTCGCTGATGACGGGCGCGACGGCGCTGATCGGCCTGCTGCCGACGTACGCGTCGGTCGGCGCGCTCGCCCCGTGGCTCCTGACGCTGCTGCGGGTGGTGCAGGGGCTGTCGGCGGGCGGGGAGTTCGGCGGGGCGGTCGCGCTGATGACGGAGTTCGCGCCGCGGGGGCGCCGGGGGCTGTACGGGGCGTGGCAGTCGTTCACCGTGGCGCTGGGACTGCTGGGCGGGGCCGGGGTGGCGGCGGTCCTGGCGACCGTACTGACGGAAGGTCAGGTGCAGTCGTGGGGCTGGCGGGTGCCGTTCCTGCTGGCGCTGCCGCTGGGGGCGGTCGCGCTGTGGCTGCGGTTGCGGCTGGAGGAGACGCCGTCGTTCCGGGCGGAGGAGCGGCGGGCGGTGCGGGTGCGTCCGCCCGCGCGGGCGGTGGCCGGGGCGATCGCGCTGGGCGCCGGGCGGATCATGGGCTGGTCGGCGGCGGGCTACACCTTCCTGGTGGTCCTGCCCTCGTATCTGCAAAGCACCCTGAACGCGAGTTTCCGGCAGGCCCTGCTCGCCACCGTGCTGGCCAACCTCGGTTTCGCGGCCACGATCCTCCCGGCGGGCGCGCTGAGCGACCGGATCGGCCGGCGTCCGGTGATGCTGACCGGCGCGGCCTTGGTGGTGGCCCTCGCCCTGCCCCTCATGAACGTCCTCCAGGACACCGGCGCGTCCGGCGCGGCGAAGGGGGCCGCGCTGTTCTGCGCGGGTGCCGTGGTCGGTCTGATGGCCGGTCCCGGCCCCGCCCTGCTCGCCGAGATGTTCCCGACCACCGTCCGCTACACCGGCCTCGGACTCGCCTACGCCCTGTCCAATGCCGTCTTCTCCGGCTGCGCGGGCCTGATCATCACTCAGACCGTCGAACGCACCGGGAACGCCGACATCCCCGCGTACTATGCCGCCGCGACGTGCGCGGTGAGCGTGGTCGCGCTGGCGTCGGCGGCGAAGGGGGTGCGGACGGTGGCGGACGAGGCGCGGTGAGGGAGAAGCGGCCTCATGGACGCAAGGGAAGCCTCATGGAATCAATGCAAGCAAGAGAACCGAGGGATGCAAGGGAACGAGGGAACGGATGGAACCGAGCGGGCCCATGCGGGTGATCGGGCTGATGTCCGGGACGTCGTACGACGCCATCGACGCGGCGGCGTGCGAGCTGCGGATCACCGGGGACGCGCTGGTGCTGCGCCCGCTGGGGATGGTCCGCGCGGGGTACGAGGACGGGTTGCGGGCGGCGCTCGCGGCGGCGCTGCCGCCGGGGACGGTGACGATGGCGGACGTGTGCCGGCTGGACACCCGGATCGGGCAGGCGTTCGCGGCGGCGGCGGTCCGGGCGGACCATGAACTGTGCGACGGGCGGGCCGAGTTGGTGGCCTCGCACGGACAGACGGTCTACCACTGGGTGGACGGTACGACGGTCCACGGCACGTTGCAGCTCGGGCAGCCCGCGTGGATCGCGGAGGCGACCGGGCTGCCCGTGGTCGCCGACTTCCGGCCCCGGGACATCGCCGCGGGCGGGCAGGGGGCACCGCTGGTCAGCCTGGTGGACCTGCTGTGGCTGCGGGGCCGCCCCGGGACGCCCGTCGCGCTCAACCTCGGCGGCATCGCCAACCTCACGGCACCGGACGGCACGGCGTTCGACACGGGCCCCGGCTGCGCCCTGACCGACGCCGCCGCGCGGGGGTTCAGCGGCGGGCGGCTGGAGTACGACGCCGAGGGGCGGCTCGCGGCGGCCGGGCGGGTCCACGAGGCGCTGCTGGCCCGGCTGCTGGCGGAGCCGTACTACGCGCTGTCCGCGCCGAAGACGACCGGCAAGGAACTGTTCCACCCCGGCTATCTGCGCGAGGCGCTGGCCGGGGTCGGCACCACGCTGTCCGCCGAGGACATCATCGCCACGCTCACCGCGCTGACCGCGCGCACGGTCGCCGACGCGGTCCGCTCGGTCGGCGCGACGGAGGTACTGGCGTCGGGCGGCGGCACCCGCAACCCGACGCTGATGGCCCAGCTGGCGGCCCGGCTGCCCGGCATCCCGGTCCGCCCCTCCGACACCCTGGGCCTGCCGTCCGACGCCAAGGAGTCCTACGCCTTCGCCGTCCTGGGCTACCTCAGCGCCCACGGCCTCCCCGGCACCGTCCCCGCCGCCACGGGAGCCCGCCACCCCAGCGTGCTCGGCTCGGTGACCCCGGGCCGGACGGGGCTGCGGTTACCGGGGGTGGCTACGGGGGGTGGGCCTCGGCGGCTGGTGATCGAGAGGTAGGGGGTGGGGGTGGGGGGCGGCGCCCGGGGCGTGGCGGGGTGGTGGCTGGCCGCAGGGGCCACGGGGGCGGTGGCCCGGCTTGGGGGCACGGGGGGGGCGGCCCGGTTCCTGGGGCCGCGGGGAGGGCGACCCGGCTTGGGGCACGGGGGGGGCGGCCCGGTCCCTGGGGCCACGGGGAGGGCGACCCGGCTTGGGGCCGCAGGGGAGAGTGACCCGGTCCCTGGGCACGTGGGGCGGTGGCCGGTCCTTGGGAGCCGTCGGGGAGGTTGGTTGGCCGGTCCAGGCCCTGGGGCCACGAGCGGCGGCCGACCGACTGCCAGGGCCACGCGGAGTGGAGGTCGGCCAACTCCCAGGGCCACGCGGAGCGTTGGCCTGCCGCCCCGGCCGCACACGCGAAGACCAGCCGATCCCTGGGGCACCGACGGAAGTGGCCGTCACGGCCTGCGCAGGGGCCCGCCCGCAGACGTGTTCAGTTCGGCGTGGTCGCGCCGCTCGGCGAGGCGGGGCGGGGCGCCGCCCCCGGAATCGTTACCGCACGCCTGGCCTGGACCGCCGCCCGCCCGCACGTCGTACGCCCCTCAGCAGACCCCCGGCGGGAGTCGTACCCGCCGACGCCGGAGCGGAGCGGCGCCGCCCGCACGTCGTACAGGGCGAGCGGGCCCCCTTCCACGAGGGACCGGATCCTCCCAGGTCGGCACCCCGCCGGAGGCGGTCCGGTGCCCGTGTAACAAACCCGTGTGAGAGTCGGGTCGCAGGCTTGGCCGGTCCCTCTCATCCCTCTTTCACAGATGCCTCATACGGTTAGGTCATGACGCAGGTGACTCCTCCCGGGTGGTATCCCGACCCCGGGCAGACAAGTGACGGTCCGCCCACCGAGCGCTGGTGGGACGGCAAGGCATGGACGGAGCGGACCCGTCCCGCGGGCCAGGCCGCCGCGTGGGGTCCCCCGGGGCAGCCGCCGGCCACCGGGGAACCGTCGGCCGACGCCCCCGACCCGGCCGATTCCCCCGGCGCTCCGCCGGCCACCGTACTGTTCGACAAGCCCCCCGCCGACGAGGCGGGCCCGGCCGACATCGTGGCGCACCCGGCCGAACCGGTGGCGGACACGGCCGTCCAGCCGACGCAGCCCGCCTACCCGGTGTACCCGGGCCAGCCGGGCCAGTTCGGGCAGCAGGCGTATCCGGGGTACCCCAAGCCGCCCGGTCCGCCGGGGCAGGGCGGGTTCCCGGGGTATCCCGGCTACCCCGGCTATCCCGTGCAGCCGCCGCCCGCCAAGCGCCGTGGGCTGCGGACCGGGATCGCGGTCGGGGTCGCCGCCGCGGTGCTGGCCAGCATCGGGGTCGGGGTCTACGCGCTGGCCGGCGACGACGGCAGCGACCAGGCGGGGGCCGGTACGCCGACTCCGAGCGCGCCCGGCCAGCGGAATCCGTTCGGCGAGGGCGGCGGGGGCGGTCAGTCGCCCGCGCCCGAGCAGCCGCAGCCGTCGGCACCGCCGGAGGTCGAGGGCGGCGGCACGGTCTCCGACCCGGTCAACGCGATCAGCATCGAGGTGCCGGAGGGCTGGACCGGGCAGGCGATGAGCGTCGGCGCGCAGATCACCTCCGACGACACCTACGACTGCCCGGGCGACCCCGCCAAGAGCTGCACCAAGGGCGGCGCGTACTCGGCGCCCGCCATCGCGCACGGCACCGAGGGCACCACGCCCGAGGAGGTGGCGAAGGCGGACATCGAGGCCAACGCCGAGGAGTCCTACGGCGGCACCACCTACGGCGAGATCACCTCGCACGAGGTGCTGACCTCCGAGGCGATCACGGTGGCCGGCCAGAAGGGCTACCAGGTCCGCTGGAAGGCGGTCACCAGCAAGGGCGCCGACGGCATCGTCGAGTCGCTGGTGTTCCCCTCGCCCGCCAGCCCCGAGCAGCTGGTGATCGTCCGCATCGGTGTGGACGCCGGGGAGAACGACGCTGTGCTGGACGAGATAGCCGAGGGCATCAAGGCGTCCTCGGGCGGCGGCACCGGCCAGGGCGTCTGAACGGCCCGCACACAGTCCGGCCGGGTGAGGCACCCCTCCGCTCCAGAGGAACCCCACCCGGCCGGGGGGTGCGCGCCGCCCCCGTCCCCACGGTGCGGCGCGTACAGGTCACCGCCCGGTCATCCCGGGACGGCGGCCTGGCTCAGGGGTCGCCCGACACTCCCGTACCGGCGGCGCGGGGCGCGGGCACCCGGCCCGGCGGGGTGAGGCCGAGCGCGGGCAGCACCGCGACCTCGACGAACCGGGCCAGATAGCCCTGGTCGGCGTTTCGGTTTTCCAGCACCGGCCGGGCGCGCAGCACACCGAGCATCATCACCGGTACGTACTCCAGCGCCGGATGATCGGCGGGCACCTCTCCGCGTGCCACCCCGCGGCGGAGGATCTCCCGCAGCGCGGCGACCTCGGGCTCCACGACGGCTTCGTGCAGCGCCCGCGCGAGCTGCTTGTCCTGGACGACCGCGTGCCCGAGCGCCTGGAACAGCCGGGTGTCGTCGGCGGAGACCTCACCGGCGGCCCGCCCGGCCTCGATCAGATCCCCGGCGAGCGAGCCGGTGTCGATCCCGCAGAACCGCACCCGCCGGTTGGCGCGCAGGGCGGCGGCCACGAACCGCGGTTTGGTCTTCCACTGCCGGTAGAGCGTGGACTTGCTGCACCGGGTGCTGGCGGCGATGCCCTCCATGGTCACCGCGTCGTAGCCGCACTGACGGAGCTGGGCGAGCACGGCGTCGTAGAACTCCCGCTCACGCTCGGGCGTCAGCTTGGAGCGGCGCGAAACACCGGCCGCCTCCGGCCGGTCCGCGGCCTGCGACGTCATGGGCTCTCTCTCCTCGCTGCCGGCCGGAAGGGATGGCGGGGACGGAAAGGACGGACGGGACATAGGGCGTAGAAGGCGACCGAGTCACTCGCGGTGTGCCGAACGCCACCGAGACGCCAGTGTACCGGTACTAAGTCGTATCGGTACACTGGCGTATCGATACGAACCAGTGTCGATGCCATATGCATGCGCCATGAGTCAGTCCGTCCGCATGCGACATGAGTGACATGAGTGAGGGGCCGGGGGATGAGCGAAGCAGAGCCTTCCGGAGCGGAGTCCGATCCCCCGGAACGCCCGCCGATAGTCCGGGAGCTGCTGCTCGTCGTGGGGCTCTTCCTCGTCTACAAGCTGGGCCGGCACCTGGCCGACGGCCACACCGCCGAGGCGTTCCGCAACGCGCGTGACGTGTGGGGCTGGGAGCGCGCCCTGCGCCTGCCCGACGAGGGCTCGGTGCAGGCGCTGCTGCTGCACGGCGACGGTCTGATACGCGCGGCCAACACCTTCTACGCGACCGTCCACTTCCCGGCCACCGTCCTGTTCCTGGTCTGGCTCTACTGGCGCCGCCCCGCGCACTACGTGCGGACCCGCCAGGTGCTCGCCGCCGTCACCGCCGCCGCCCTGGTCCTGCACCTCACGTTCCCGCTGGCCCCGCCCCGGCTGCTCGCCGAGACCGGGCTGATCGACACCGGGCAGGTCTACGGCCCCACGGTCTACGGGCCGCCCGAGACCGACCAGCTCTCCAACCAGTTCGCGGCGATGCCCTCGCTGCACTTCGGCTGGGCGCTGATCCTCGCCCTCGGCGTGATCGCGGCCACCCGTACCCGCTGGCGGTGGCTGTGGCTGCTGCACCCGCTGGTGACGCTGCTGGTGATCGTCGGCACGGCCAACCACTACTGGCTCGACGCCCTCGTGGCGGGCGGGCTGGTCGCCGTGGCCCTGCTGCTGGTCGAGGCGCCGCGCCGGGTCCGGGGCCGGACGCGCCGCGCGGCCGGGGAGCCCCGGCCCGCCGAACGGCCTCCGCTGGTCGGGGCGGCGGGCCGGTGAACGCCTCCGTGCTGGCCGTCGCTCTGTCCCTGCTGTCCGCCGTCGGCTACGCGTTCGCCGCCGTCGCCCAGGAGCGGCTCGCCGCCCGCTCCCCGGGCACCGGCCTGCTGCGGCTGCTGCGCGGCGGGGCCTGGTGGGGGTCGGTGGTGCTGAACGCCGCCGCCGCGCTGCTGCATGTGGTGGCCCTCAAGTACGGTCCGCTGACCGTCGTCCAGCCGCTCGGGGCGCTCACCCTGGTCGCCGCGGTGCCACTGGGCGCGCGGCTGGCCGGGCGGCGGGTCAGCGCGACCGAGTGGCGGGGTACGGCGCTGACGCTGGCCGGGCTCGCCGCGCTCCTGGTGACGGCGACCGGACCAGCGCCCGACGATGTGCTCAGCGTCCAGGAGGCGCTGCTGGTCTCCGGCGCCACGGCGGTGCTGATCGGCACCCTGTGCCGGCCCGGCGTACGGCCGGGGCTGCGGCACGCCACCGCGTCCGGGGTCTCCTCGGGGGTGGCCTCGGCGCTCACCCAGACGGTGACGGTGGCGACGACGGACGGTTCCGGATCGCCGCTCGGCCTCCAGGTGATCGGGGTGGCCGTGCTCGTGGCGGCGTTCGCGGCGGGCGGGCTGCTGCTGGCGCAGACCGCCTACCGGGACGGCCTGGGCGCCCCGCTCGCGGTGGTCACCCTGGCCAACCCGGTGGCCGCCGCGGTGATCGGGCTGTCCCTGCTGGGCGAGCGGTTCCGGGGCGGCGCGGCCGGCGTCCTGCTCGCCCTCACGGGCGCGGGCCTGGCGGCGTGGGGCGTGGTCCTGCTCTCCCGGGCCGAACCCCGCACCGCACCCCCTCCCCCGGCGAGACGCCCGCCCCCCGAGGCCGCTTCCGCCGACCGCCCGACAGTACGGGTGCCCCGCCAGCCGGAAACGGCACCGGACCACCTGACCCCCGTGAGCAAGCCCGCGCCTTGACCCCCGCGAGCCGCCCCGCACCCGGACTCCGCTGAGCCGACCCGCGCCATGACTCCGTGGGACCAACCCACACCCCGGCCCCGCCTGCGGGCCGTCCGGCACCCCGACCCCCGTGGGCTGGCCCGCCCCCTGCGCCCCCTTACAGACCGCCCCGCACCCTGCCCCCCCCGTAAGCAGGCCCGCCCGCGACCCCGCGCCGCCCTACCCCGTGATGATCGCCGGGTCGCTCACGCCCGGCCTCCCGTTCTCCACGTGTCCGGCGAAGCGGCGCAGGAACGTGGGGTCGGTGTCGGAGGTGACCGTCAGGTCGTACCAGCGGCGGCTGCGTTCCAGGTCGACGGTGAGGGTGCTCCTCGCGCCGGGGCGGACGCGGACCGTGCGGGACCGGCCGCCGTACCCGTCGGCGACCTTGAGGGTGACCGTGGCGGTGCCCGCGTTGGTGAAGGTCAGCTCGATGTCGTCGCCGTCGTGGCGGGCGGTGACCTCGGGTCCGGCCGCCTTGTTCGGGCCCTGGAAGGTGCGCAGGAAGCCGTTGGGGCCGTGCACGGTCAGATCGTAGGAGCCGCCCGAGTGGGCGGAGTTCCAGGTGTCGGCGAGGGACTTGCCGGCCTCGGTGGTGTACTGCCAGGGGCCGTCCGTGCGGTTGCCGGAGGTGACCAGGAAGGCGGCGCCGGCCTGGGTGCCGGAGGCGAAGCCCAGGGTGAAGGTGCCCGCCGCCGCGTCCACCGAGCCGTCCACCAGCGGGGCGTACTTCAGCGGCCGGGTCGGCCGGGAGCCGCGCTCCTGCTTGGGCATGTCCGGGTCGGCCGGCGGGGTGGGCCGGTAGTCGGGGTGGCGGTCGCGGTCCGGCGGCTCGTAGGCGTCGGTGTCCGGCAGCCGGGCGGGCTTGGTGTCCGTGCGGGAGAAGTCGAACGCGGCCGTCAGATCGCCGCAGACCGCCCGCCGCCAGGGCGAGATGTTGGGCTCCTGGACGCCGAAGCGGCGTTCCATGAAGCGCACGATCGAGGTGTGGTCGAGGGTCTCGGACAGGACGTACCCGCCCTTGCTCCACGGCGAGACGACCAGCATCGGCACCCGCGGACCGAGCCCGTAGGGCCCGGCCGGACGCCCGCCGCCGCCTTTGAACAGGTCGAGGGAGACATCGACCGTGGACTTGCCCTGCGCGGCCGATCTCGGCGGCAGCGGCGGCACCACATGGTCGAAGAAGCCGTCGTTCTCGTCGTACGTGATGAACAGCGCGGTCTTCGCCCAGACGGCCGGGTTGGCGGTGAGCGCGTCCAGGACCTGGGATATGTACCAGGCGCCGTAATTGGTGGGCCAGTTGGAGTGCTCGGAGAACGCCTCCGGGGCGGCGATCCAGGAGATCTGCGGCAGCGTGTCCGCGGCGACATCGGCGCGCAGCCGGTCGAAGTAGCCGTCGCCGTTCTTGACGTCGGTGCCGGTGCGCGCCTTGTCGTACCAGGGCTCGCCGGGCTTGGCGTTGCGGTACTTGTTGAAGTAGAGGAGCGAGTTGTCGCCGTAGTTGCCGCGATAGGCGTCGGAGATCCAGCCCCAGCGGCCGGCCGCGTCCAGGCCGTCGCCGATGTCCTGGTAGATCTTCCAGGAGATCCCGGCCGCCTCCAGCCGCTCGGGGTACGTCGTCCAGTCGTAGCCCAGTTCGTCGTTGCCGAGGACCGGGCCGCCGCCCTTGCCGTCGTTGCCCGTGTACCCGGACCACAGGTAGTAGCGGTTCGGGTCGGTCGAGCCGATGAACGAGCAGTGGTAGGCGTCGCAGACGGTGAACTTGTCGGCGAGGGCGAAGTGGAAGGGGATGTCCTCGCGGGTCAGATACGCCATGGTCGTGGTGCCCTTGGCGGGCAGCCACTTGTCGTACTTGCCGCCGTTGTACGCCTGCTGGCCGTCGTTCCAGCCGTGCGGCAGGCCCTCCAGGAACTGCATGCCGAGGTCGTCGGCGTCCGGGTGGAAGGGCAGCACCTCGGTGGTGCCCTGTGCCTGGTGCCACACCGACTTGCCGTTGTCCAGGCTGACCGGCCGCGGGTCACCGAAGCCGCGAACGCCCCGCAGGGTGCCGTAGTAGTGGTCGAAGGACCGGTTCTCCTGCATCAGGACGACGATGTGCTCGACGTCCTCGATGGTGCCCTTGCGGTGCTGGGCGGGGAGCGCGGCGGCGCGCTCGATGCTGCTCGACAGCGCGGAGAACGCCGTGGTGGCGCCCGCGATCTGGAGGAATCTGCGCCGATTGACTTCGGACATGACGGAACGACCTCTCGTCCTGGTGAGCTGCGACCGGCCGGGATGGTGCTGGTTCGCGCGCGAAAGGAGTGTTCCAAGAGCACCAAACGTCAGAGAAGGGTGCGATGGCGGGCGCGTGAAGCTCGGCGGTACGAGAGGTGCCGGGGGCTGAGGGGACAGCAACGGGAAATCAGCGGGAAATCAGCGGGAAAGGGGAACATCAGCAGGTGATTGGGACCCCGGGGCCCCCCCCCCAAACGACCACGGGGTGGGGGGGGGGGGTGGGGGTGACCGGGGGTGGGTGTGGACCCACAACAAGTAACAATGGATGTT
>NZ_JBHYUG010000009.1:63269-69258 GCF_042749375.1 Streptomyces sp. NPDC059477
GGGGGGGGGTCGCCGGCACTCCAGCCCTACTCTCTCCGAATATCGCCGCTCTGCCCGACACACCTGTGTTCTGTCGCCCCCCCCCGCCCGCGCCCCCCCCCCCCCGGGCGGGGCGGCGCGGGGAGTCGGGGTCACGGCGTCGCGTAGGCCTCCACCTCGCTGAACTGGGCCGCGGGCCAGCCGGTGTTGCCGGTGACGGTCAGCCGCAGGTGGCGCAGGCTGGTCCCGGCGGGCAGGGCGATGGTGACCGTGTTGCCGGTGGCCGGGTCGAAGCGGTAGCCGGTGGAGCCGACCACCGTCGAGAACGTGCCCGCGGCGTTGCCGCCCAGCACCGACAGGGTCTGCGTACGGGCGCCCCAGGCCGTGGCCGGCGGCAGCTTCAGCACCACCCGGCGCACGGTCTGCGCCGAGCCGAGGTCGACCGTCAGCGACTGCGGGAAGGCGCTGTTCGCCGACTCCCAGTAGCTGGTGGTGTTCCCGTCGACCGCGTTGCCCGGCCCGTAGCCGCTGACGCTCCCGGTGGCGGTCGCCGGGCGGCCCTGGGCGAGATTGGCGGGCGTCGGGTTGCCCTGGCCCGGCTGCGGCCAGGTCGAGCAGTTCGACCAGGTGCTGGACCAGCCGGAGTTGCCGCCCCCGTCGGTGAGGGTGAAGGTGCCCGACGGGTACGGGCAGTTGTAGATGCCTGCCGCGCCGACGCCGCTCGCGGTGACGTTGCGGAAGGTCGCCGCGCCGGCCGTCTCCGCCTGGACCACCACCGTCCCGGTGTTGCGCACGGTCGCGCCGTCGACGGTGATGTTCTTCGCGGCGAGCCCGCGCCCGCCGCCGGAGACGAACTCGAAGGCGCTGTACGGGCTGTCGGTGATGGTGGTGTTGGTGATCTTGATCTGCGCCTCGGTCGCGCTGTCGTACGCGTCGACGCGGATCGCGCCCATCGGGTGGTTCCAGTTGGGGTTCATGGCGCCCGTGCGCACCAGCGTGTTGCCGTCGACGGTGATGGTGCCCGCGAGCGGATGGAACGGGTCCATGAACTTCTGGTTGGAGATCGCGATGCCGCTGCCGAGGGAGTTGGTGTCGGAGATCAGGTTGTTGCGGACCGTGATGTCGGTGCCGCCGTAGATCGCGATGCCGTTGGCGAGGTTCGGCTGGGTGATGGTGTTGTTCTCGAAGCTGCTGTTGGAGTCGGGCCCGTTCAGCGACCACATGGCGAGCGCGTCGTCGCCCTGGTTGCGCAGGAAGTTGTTGCGGACCTTGACCCCGCGGGCGTTGCCGTTGAGGTTGAGACCGTCGGCGGTCATATCGAGGAAACGATTGTTCTCGACGATCAGGTTGTCGTTGTTGCCGGTCAGCCAGAGCCCGACCTTGAGGTGCTGGAGCCACATCCCGGAGACCGAGCTGTTCGGTCCGAGGGTGCCGTTGACGAAGTTGTCGGGGTTGGTGTCGACCCGTTCGGTGACCTCGCCGATGACCGCGAAGTCCCGGATCTTGACGTTCCCGGAGCCGGCGGTCTGGTCGATGAACCGGGAGGTGCGCACGATCGAGTACCAGTGCCCGGCGCCCTGGAGGGTGACGTTCTGGATGCCGCTGAGGGACGACGTCAGCCGGTACTGGCCCGGCGGGATCCACACGGTCCCGCCCTGCGCGGCGGCGATGGCGTTGCGGAACGCCTGGGTGGAGTCGCCCGTACCGCTGGGGTCGGCGCCGTGCGAGACGACGGAGACGGACCCGGCGGGCTGCGTGGCCGCTGCCGCCACCTGCTCGAAGTCGGCGACGTCCACGGTGACCTGGACGCCGGTCGCCTGGACGGCCACCTTGGCGCCGGCCGCCACGTTCTGGCCGAGCAGCAGCCGGGCGTTGTCGTAGAAGTGGTGGGTCTTGGCGCCCGCGATCCAGGACGTGTCGACGTAGGAGTACTTGGAGGTGACCGTGATGGTCTTGGCGATCTTGACGCCGTTGACATACACGTCGAGGGTGCCGGACTGGCCGTCCGGGACGCTGTACGCCAGGTTCAGGGCGTTGGCCGCGCGCGGGACGGTGAACTCCACGCGCTGACCGGCGGTCAGCCGGACCGCCTGGCGGCCGGACGCCTCGGAGGCGAGGGTGCCCTGGGTGTAGTCGGGGCCGATCTTCGTGCCGGTGGTGGTGGCGGACTCGGCCTCGACCGAGGTGAAGGGGAGGGTGGCGCCGGAGGCGGCCTGGGCGCTGGTGGTGCCGAGGGCAACCATGGTGCCGGCCGAGAGGGCGACCGCCGTCGCGGCGACGGTCATGGACCTGACAGGCCTGCCGATGCGGATGTACATGTGCTCTGCCGTGCCTTTCGAGTGGGGGATGTTGCGAGTGGGGGGGTGGGGGGTGGGGGGCGAACAGGGGGTCCAGGGCCTGACACTCCGGCGGCACCCCGCGACGGACGGTACCGTGACGGAGGTGCACCGCGCGGCGGCAGGCCCTGGGGCGGGCTCAGACGCGCAGCCAGGCCGCCGTGTCCTGCGGCAGCCGGCCCTGGGCGTCCAGAGGTCCGCTGGTGAGCAGGAGGTCCGTGTGGGCGGGCAGTTCGGCGGCGGTGGCGGAGAGGTTCACCACGCAGTGCGCGCCGTCCGCGCGGGCGAAGTGCAGCACACCGTCCGGGGCGGGCAGCCAGGTCAGCGGGCCGCTCCCGAACGCCGGGCGCAGCCGGATCGCCTCCCGGTACAGCCGCAGCATCGAGCCCGGGTCACCGGCCTGGCCATCGGCGGCGTACGACGCCCAGTTCGCGGGCTGGGGCAGCCAGGGCTCCTGCCGTGAGCCGAAACCGGCGTGGGGCGCGTCGGCGGTCCAGGGCAGCGGGACCCGGCAGCCGTCTCGGCCGGGGTCGACGCCGCCGGAGCGGAAGTGCATCGGGTCCTCGATGCGGCCGAGCGGGATGTCCGCCTCGGGCAGGCCCAGTTCCTCGCCCTGGTAGAGGTAGACGGAGCCGGGCAGGGCCAGCGAGAGCAGGGCGGCGGCGCGCGCCCGCCGGGTGCCCAGGGCCAGGTCGGTGGGGGTGCCGAAGGCCTTGGTGGCGAAGGCGAAGGCGGTGTCCTCACGGCCGTAGCGGGTCACCGTACGGGTCACGTCGTGGTTGCACAGCACCCAGGTGGCGGGGGCGCCGACCGGGGCGTGCTCGGCGAGGGTCTCGTCGATGGAGGAGCGCAGCCGCGCCGGGTCCCAGGGGCAGGACAGGAACGCGAAGTTGAAGGCGGTGTGCAGTTCGTCGGGGCGCAGATAGCGGGCGAAGCGCTCGGTGTCGGGGAGCCACACCTCGCCGACGAAGACACCGTCGTAGTCGTCGGCGACCTGCCGCCAGGAGCGGTAGATGTCGTGCAGTTCGTCGCGGTCGACGAAGGGGTTGGGGTCGACGCCCTCGGTGAAGTCGGGCAGTTCGGGGTCCTTGGCGAGCAGGGCGGCGGAGTCGATGCGTACGCCCTCGACGCCGCGCTCGAACCAGAAGCGGAGCACGTCCTCGTGCTCGCGGCGGACCGCCGGGTGGTCCCAGTTGAGGTCGGGCTGCTCGGGGGTGAACAGGTGCAGGTACCACTCGCCGTCGGGCAGCCGGGTCCAGACCGGTTCGGTGGAGCCGGCGAACTGGGAGGGCCAGTCGTTGGGCGGGATCTCGCCCGTCTCACCGCGTCCGGGCCGGAAGTGGAACATCTCCCGCTCGGGGCTGCCGGGCCCGGCGGCGAGGGCCGCGCGGAACCAGGGGTGCTGGTCGGAGACATGGTTGGGCACGATGTCCACGATGGTACGGATGCCCAGCTCCCGCGCCTCGGCGATGAGCTTCTCGGCCTCGGCGAGGGTGCCGAAGGCCGGGTCGATGCTCCGGTAGTCGGCGACGTCGTATCCGCCGTCCTTGAGCGGCGAGAGATACCAGGGCGTGAACCACAGGGCGTCCACGCCGAGTTCGGCGAGGTACGGGAGGCGGGCGCGGACGCCGGCGAGGTCGCCGGTGCCGTCGCCGTCGCCGTCCGCGAAGCTGCGCACGTACACCTGGTAGATGACGGCGGAGCGCCACCAGTCGGACTGTTTCCGGGCAGGGGTGGGCTGTGCCACGGGGCTGGCCTTTCTGTCGGTCGTGGGGGGCGGCGGGTGTCAGCCCTTTGTGCTGCCCGCGCTGATCCCGGCGATGATGTGGCGCTGGAAGATCAGGAACATCGCGACCATCGGGATGCTGGCGATCACCATGGCGGCGATCAGCACGGTCAGCTGGATGTTCTGCGAGAGCTGGACCAGTGCCACGCTGATGGGCTGCTTGTCGGTGTCGGAGAAGACCATCAGCGGCCAGAGGAAGTCCTGCCACACGGCGACCAGGGCGAAGATCGACACGACGCCGAGCACCGGCCGGGACATGGGCAGGACGATCGACCAGAGGATGCGCAGTTTTCCGGCGCCGTCGATCTCGGCGGCCTCCAGCACATCGCGGGGGATCTGGTCGAAGAACCGCTTGAGCAGATAGAGGTTGAAGGCGTTGGCGACGGCCGGCAGCCAGATCGCGAGCGGGTCGTTGAGCAGCCCCAGATCGGCGACCGTCAGGTACTTCGGTACGACGAGGGCCTGGGCCGGGACCATGAGGGTGGCGAGGATGCCGCCGAGGACGACCTTGCCGAACACGGGCCGCAGTTTGGACAGGGCGTAGGCGGCGGCCGTGCAGAGCACGATCTGGAAGAACCAGGCGCCGGCCGCCTGCACCACCGTGTTCCACAGATGGGTGGGCAGGTCCATCAGTTCCCAGGCGTCCTTGTACCCGGCGAACTGCCAGTCCTCGGGGAGGATCGTGGGAGGCGTACGGGCCACCTCGTCCGGCGACTTCATCGCGCCGGTCACCATCCAGTAGACGGGGAAGAGGAAGGCCAGCGCGAACAGCAGGACGACGCCGCTGAAGACGCTCCAGTAGACGGCCCTGCCGCGCGGGCGGGCGAGGGCCGCCGGGGAGAGAAGGGTACGGGTGCTCATGCGCTGTCCCCCTCCGAGCGGGTGAGCCGCAGATAGACGGCGGCGAAAGCGCCGAGGAAGAGCAGCAGCATCACGCTCAGCGCGCAGGCGCCGCCGAAGTCGTTGTAGAGGAAGGCGTACTTGTAGATCAGGTAGAGCACGGTGACCGTGGCGTTCTCGGGGCCGCCGCCGGTGATGACGAACGGTTCGGTGAACACCTGCATCGTGGCGATGATCTGGAGCAGCATCAGCATCAGGATCACGAACCGGGTCTGCGGGATCGTGACGTGCCGGATGCGCTGGAACAGATTGGCGCCGTCGAGTTCCGCGGCCTCGTACAGCTCGCCCGGGATGGACTGGAGGGCGGCGAGGTAGATCAGGACCGTGCCACCCATGTTGGCCCAGGTGGCGACGATGACCAGGGAGATCAGGGCGGTGTCGGCGCCGTTGGTCCAGTTCGAGGTCGGCAGGTGCAGAAAGCGCAGTGCCTCGTTGGCGAGGCCGGTGCCGGGGTCGTAGAACCACTTCCACAGCAGGGCGCTGACCACCGGCGGGATCATCACCGGGAGGTAGACCACGACCCGGAAGAACGACTTGGCGTGCCGCAGTTCGTTCAGCACCAGGGCGAGCACGAACGGGATGGCGAAGCCGATGAGCAGGGCGAGCACCGTGAAGGTGAAGGTGTTCTTCCAGGCGGCGGCGAACTCGGGGTCGCCCCAGACCCGGGTGAAGTTCGCGGTGCCGACCCATTCGGGCGCCGATCCGGGGGTGTACTTCTGGAAGGCGATCACGACCGCGCGGATCGCCGGGTACCAGGAGAAGAGCGCGAAGCAGATCAGTCCGCCGACGAGGAAGCCGTAGGCGCGGACCTGGTCGGTGAGGCGGCGCGGGGCCCCGGGGCCCGCCGCGGGCGGGGGGCGCGCCCCCGCGGACACAGCCCCCCCCGCCACCCCCCGCGCCCCGCGCGGGCGCCCCGCGCGGGGGGGGGGGGGGGGGGCCCCCCCCCGGCGGGGGTGCCCCCCCCGGTGCCGCCGGGGGGCCGCGGCGG
>NZ_JBHYUG010000009.1:69268-136862 GCF_042749375.1 Streptomyces sp. NPDC059477
GCCCCCCGAGGGTGGGTGAGGGGGGCTGTGCGTGGGGGGGGGGCGGCGCCCCCCCCGGGCGGGGGGGGGGGGGGCGCCACCTCGACGGGGCGCCCGGCGACCTTGGCCGCGGTCCGCCGTTGTGCCGTCTTGGTCATCTCGGGTCAGCCCTGGGCGAGGATGTCGTCGATCTTGCCGGAGGCGTCCTTCAGCAGGGAGTCGATGTCGGCGTCCTCCTTGGTGAGGACCGCGGAGACGGCTCCGTCGAGGACGGAGTAGATCTGCTGGGCGCTCGGCGGCTCGATCTTCATGTCCAGGCTCTCGTTGCCGTCCAGGAACGCCTGGTAGTTCTCCACCGGGACGTTCGCGTTCTCTTCCTTGACCTGCTGGTCCTTCTCGTCGGCGGCGCCGGTGAACAGGCGCGGCTCGGGCAGGCCGACGGGGGCGTCGTTCTCCTTGGCGCGGGCGTAGTCGCCGAGGAAGCCGTCACCGGGGGTGAGGAACATGGCGTCGAGCCACTTCAGTCCGGCCCGTATCTCCTCGGGGCTGGCGTTCTTGTTGAACATGTAGCCGTCGCCGCCGATGAGGGTGCCGTTGCCGCCGGGCATGGGCGCGAGAGCCATGTCCTCGTAGGTGGCGCCCTTCTCCTTGACCAGGATCGGGATGTTGTCGGGGGCGGCCAGGTACATGCCGAGCTTGCCCGAGCCCATCATCTGCTGCACGTCGTTGATGACGAGGAGCTGCTTGCTGCCCATGGAGTTGTCGGTCCAGCGCATGTCGTGCAGGGTCTGGAGGACGGCCTTGCCCTCGGGGGTGTCGATGGTGGCCGACTTGCCGTCCTCGCTGACCACGTCGCCGCCCTGCGAGTACAGCTCGGCGGTGAAGTGCCAGCCGCCCTGGTTCTGGGCGCTGTAGTCGGCGTAGCCGACGGTGCCGTCGCCGAGGTCGGCGATCTTCTTGGCGGCGGTACGGACCTCGTCCCAGGTGGCGGGCGGCTGGTCGGGGTCGAGACCGGCCTCCTCGAACAGGGCGCGGTTGTAGATCAGGCCCATCGAGTAGCCGGTGCGCGGAATCCCGTAGATCTTGCCGTCCACGGTGTAGATGTCGCGCAGCTGCTGCTGGATGGTCTCGTAGCTCTCCAGCTCCTCGATGTACGGGGTGAGGTCCGCGGCCTGGTTGATGTCGACGACGTGGTTGACGTCGGTGAAGTACGTGTAGAACACGTCCTCCATCTGGCCGCCGGCGAGCTTGGCGTCGAAGGTCTTCGGGTCCTGGCAGGGGAACGCGTCGTGGGGGACGACGTCGATGTCCGGGTTGGCCTTCTCGAAGGCGGCGACATCGTCCTCGAAGAACTGCCGGTCGACCTTGGCGCTCTTCGGCGGCATGCAGTTGACCGTGATCTGGGTCTTGCCGCTCTCGGCGTCGTCCCCCGAACCGCAGGCGGCCAGGGCGGTCAAGGACATGGCACACGCGAGCGTGGCGAACGTACGGCGGAACCCGGAGCTTCTCATCGGTGGACCCCTTTGGGCAGGAGCGCTGAGCCCCTTCGGGCCGAGCGGGTGGGCGTCGCACACTCAAGCACCGACAGCATCGCCACGCAAGATGTCACGCAGAATTTGCAATAAACTGACAGCCAAGGACGGACAAATGACAGCCTGACGAGGGTCAGTCGCGCGGCGCTTGCGCGGTGGAACCACGCACCACCAGTTCCGGCTCGAAGAGGAGTTCCTCGGTGGGCACCGCGCTGCCGCCGATCTGCGCGTTGAGGAGTTCCACCACGGCCCGCCCCATGGACTCGATGGGCTGGCGGACGGTGGTCAGCGGCGGTTCGGTGCAGTTCATCAGCGCCGAGTCGTCGTAGCCGACGACCGAGATCCGGGACGGGACGTCGAGCCCCTTGCGCCGGGCGGCGCGCACGACACCGAGGGCGAGCGGGTCGCTGGCGCAGATGAAGCCGGTCACGCCCCGGTCGATGAGCTTGGCCGCGGCGGCGTGTCCGCCCTCGATGGAGAACATGGCCCGCGCCACGTGCTCGTCCGGCAGCGCACCGCCCGCGACCTCCCGCGCGGCGGCGAGCTTGCGCGCCGAGGGCACATGCTCGACGGGGCCGAGCACCAGGCCGATCCGCTCGTGCCCGAGCGAGGCGAGATGCCGCCACGCCTGCTGCACGGCCACCGCGTCGTCGCAGGAGACACCCGGGAAACCGAGATCCTCTATGGCGGCGTTGACCAGCACGACCGGGATGTTGCGGTCGGCCAGCAGCCGGTAGTGATCATGCGGGGCGTCCTTCTGGGCGAACAGCCCGCCGGCGAAGACCACGCCGGAGACCTGCTGCTGGAGCAGCAGTTCCACATAGTCGGCCTCGGAGACCCCGCCCTTGGTCTGGGTGCACAGCACCGGGGTCAGCCCCAGCTGGGCCAGCGCCCCGCCGATCACCTCCGCGAAGGCCGGGAAGATGGGGTTCTGGAGCTCCGGCAGGACCAGTCCGACCAGCCGGGCGCGCTCTCCGCGCAGCTGGGTGGGGCGCTCGTAGCCGAGCACGTCGAGGGCGGACAGCACCGACTGCCGGGTGGCCTGGGAGACCCCTGGTTTGCCGTTCAGCACCCGGCTCACCGTGGCCTCGCTGACCCCGACCTTCTTCGCCACTTCAGCAAGTCGTCGCGTCATACCCGCAAGAATAGCGCAAGGTGCGCAAACGGCTTGCGTAGTGGGAGTGATTTTGAGGCGGGAGGAGGGGAGGGGGGCGGCGGTTGTCGTTCGGGTGCAGGCCGCCTTGAGCTGGTCGCGCGGTTCCCCGCGCCCCTTGGGGGTGGTGGTCACCGGCGTGTTGGCTGCGGGCCGGCTGTGTGGCTTGGGGGTTCGACCGAGGCGCCGTCGGCGACCTGAACGCCGACGGTGCCCGGTCAGCTCTCGGACGCGTGGACCACGCTCAGATGGCTCGCGCCCGTACGCCGGTCACGGCGGTGGCGGCGCGGGGCCGCCGGGGGCTTGCGGATCTCGCGCAGGACCAGGGTCAGCCGCGTGCAGCCCAGCTCGCGCAGCGCGCGCGGGGTCTCGCCGACCACCCGGCAGTCGGTGGCGCCCCAGCGCGGATCGGGATGGTGCACCGGGCGCACCGCGCCGTCGTGCTCGAAGGCGTACTCCCCCATCGCCCGGATCCAGTGCGGCAGCCCCTGCCGGAAGGCCGCCTCCATGATCGGGTCCTGCGCGATGTCCCGGCGGATCGACTGGAGCTGGTGATCGTGACTGTGCCGCTCGACCGAGGACGCGAAGTGGGCCAGCATCGGCAGACACCACTGCGCCTCATGATCACCGAGCACCGTGGCCGCGTCCGGGTGGAACAGGACGAACCGCAGGAAGTTGTCCCGTGGCATGGCCGTCGGATGCGGACCGATCTCACGGAAAAGTGTCTCGAACGCGCTGTTCGCCAGGACCACGTCCCAGCTCCGGTCGACCACGAAGGACGGGAAGGAGAGGGCGTCGAGGAGCGCGGCGTAGTCCTGGAGATACGCCTGGGCCGCACGGCTCGTGGGGAGGGACTGCGATAGCGACGACTGCTGTCCACCTGCCTGATATGCCATCGGGAGGTCACCCCTCTTGCCTATGCGGCCTTCTCGCGGCGTGCCGATCCTGCTGCCCCGGACGGAGCCGTGTCAACTATCGTGGCATTCCACGACGGTTGACGGCTGAAATTGGCCACAGTTGTGGCGAGACCTGGATGTGAGTTCGAACGAACCGCTACGCTCCGGGAAGTCACGGCAACCCGCTTGAGAGATGGCTGTGAGAAACGTAGGAGACACGTCGGTGACGGATGGCTACGAGATTCCGGGCGCCGCCGCGTCGGCAGTGCTGTCGGCCGTCGTCGCCCGCGTCAGCGCACTCACCGACCGGCTCGGCACCCCGCACGCCGAGATCTTCGACACCGCCCGGCTCTCCGTGGCCTGCGGTGTCCCCGAGCCCGTGGTGAGAGAGCTGCTGGCCGACCGGCCCGCAGGCGAGCCCGATGTGCAGGCCCGCTTCCTGCAACGGCTCGACCTGCTGCGCCGCACCCGCCTCAAGCCCAACGGCCGCAAGTACACCCAGCAGGAGATCGCGGACGGCGCGGGCATGTCCCGGCAGCAGGCCGGCGCGCTGATCAACGGCGACCGCAGGCCCACCATGGAGCACTGCGACGCCATCCAGCGCTTCTTCCGGGTGCACGCCGGGTTCCTCACCGCCGAGGACCCCGAGGCGCTCGCGGGCACCCTCCAGCGCACCGAGCAGGAACTCCTCCAGCGCCTCGCCGACCGGGAACGCGCGGCAGCGGCACGGGCCGCCACCGAGGACCCCCTGGAGAAGCTCCTCCAGGACCACGGCGTGCGCGGTATCGCCTGGCGGGCCGCGCAACTGCCCACCGATCAGCACCGCGACAAGGTCGCCGAATGGCTGGACATGCTCCTGGAGAGCGTGAAGCGCCCCGATTCCTGACCCGGGCGGCGCGGGTCCGGTCCGGCGGGAACCCTGCCGGCGGAGTGCGCTGAGCGGGGGAGAACCGGTGTGGTCGGGGCGGATTGTCAGTGGTGGTTGGCAAGCTGGAGGCTGCGTTCCCGGTGGGCGGGGGCGCGGACTCCAGGCGAGGAGAGCCGACCATGCGGACCGTGCTGCTGACCGATCGTGAACGCGCTGCCCTTCAGGCCTATCTGCGCCTGCTGCACACGGTCCGGGCGGCGTACGACGGGGACGCCGGACCGCCCGGCCGGCCACCCCTCGTACCGCCGGGCGTCCTGGCGGAGGCCGACCGGGCACTGGCGGACGCGGGGCTCAGCGGGAACGAGGAGGACTTCTTCCGGATGCTGGGCAACTGGTGCCCACCGGCGGCCACGCCGTAGGCCGGTCGGCCGGATCATGCCGGCGATGAGGCTCGATGGCCCATCGACCGACCCCGGCGGGCTCTGGTGCGTACGGCTGCGCGGCGGCGGAGGTCGGCGACGCGTTGGGGGACCCTCGCGCGAGCACAGCCGAGCCGGCGACCGACCACAACGCGGCAACCGCACGCACCGGACCCCGTGAAGCGCCCGGATGACCCGTACGAGGGGCCACCGTCCGGATCAGCCCAGCGGGACCGTCACGGCCGTCGTCGCCAGGCCCCGCTGGATGGTCCAGCGGCCCTCGAAGTGGCTGAGGCGCCGCCCGGCGACCAGCGGGCCGGGGACCAGGAGTTCGGCCCGCAGGGCGCCGGAGGTCTCGCTGGCGGGGTCGGGGATCAGCTCGATGTCCGCCTCCGAGAAGTCCAGCCAGCTGCGGGTGAGCGGGAACCACGCCTTGTACACGGACTCCTTCGCGCTGAACAGGAGCCTCTCCCAGTGGAGTTGGGGATGGCGGGCGGCGAGCCCCGTCAGGCGGGCCCGTTCGGAGGGGAGGGCCACGGCCTCCAGCACACCCTCGGGGAGGGGGCCGTGAGGTTCGGCGTCGATACCCAGGGAGGCCAGGTCGGTGGCGCGGGCGAGGGCGGCGGCGGCGTAGTTCTCGCAGTGGGTCATGCTGCCGATCAGGCCGGGGGGCCAGCCCGGCGCGCCGCGCTCGCCGGGCAGGACGGGCCGGGGCGCCACGCCCAGCTTGTCCATCGCGCGGCGGGCGCAGACGCGTACGGTGGCGAACTCGCGACGCCGCTTGGGCACGGCCTGCGCGACCAGGGCCGCTTCCTCGGGGTAGAGGGCGGCCTCGGCGGTGGCATCGGGGCCGAAGGTCTCCACGGCGACGACGGGGACGGGCAGCAGCTCCTCGATCACCGGGGTGCGACCTCCTCGGTCAGGATCGGGCGCAGCCGGCCCGGCGCCTGGGGCCGCTGGCGCCATTCGCGGGGGTAGCCCACGGACACCTCCTCGAAGCGGACACCGTCGTGGACGGTGGTACGGGGGATGTGCAGATGGCCGTAGACCATGGTCCGCACCCGGAAGCGGCGGTGCCAGTCGGCGGTGAGGGCGGTGCCGCACCACATGGCGAACTCGGGGTGCCAGAGGATCTCGGTCGGGTGGCGGTCCAGGGGGTAGTGGTTGACGAGGACGGTGGGCAGATCCGGCGGGAGCGCCGACAGGCGCTGTTCCGTCTCGGCGACGCGGGCCCGGCACCAGTCCTCGCGGGTGGGGTACGGGTCGGGGTGGAGCAGGAACTCGTCCGTGCAGACGATGCCGGTGGAGTTCGCGTAGTCGAGGCCCTGGGCCTTGGTGGGGTGGCCGGGCGGCAGCCAGGAGTAGTCGTACAGAAGGAAGAGCGGGGCCACGGCGACCGGGCCGTCCGGCGACTGCCAGAGGGGGTAAGGGTCCTCGGGGGTGAGCACGCCCAGCTCGCGGCAGAGGGCGACCAGGTGGTCGTAGCGGGCGGTGCCGCGCAGGGTGACGGTGTCCTTGGGGTGGGTCCACAGTTCGTGGTTGCCGGGGGCCCAGATGACCTTGCGGAAGCGGCTCGCGAGGGTCTGAAGGGCCCAGTGGATGTCGGCCACCGTCTCGGCGACGTCGCCGGCCACCAGGAGCCAGTCGTCGTCCGTCCCGGGGCGCATCCGCTCCACCAGGGCGCGGTTCTCGGCGTACCCGATGTGCAGGTCGCTGATGGCCAGCAGTTGACCGGTACCGCCGGCCGTGGATGTCACCCGTGCCCCCTCAGATCAGCCGAGCGTGATCACATGACCACTTCACCACGAGATCACACTCCCGAGGCGGGGAGCAAGGGGCGCCGGGGCGGGCCCGGCGCGTGGCGCGGGGGTGGGGTACGGGTCGCGGTACGGGTGGGCCATGGGTGGCGGTACGGGCGGCGGTATGGGGGGTGGTACGGGCTGCGGTATGGGTGGGCCACCGGGGGACATGGGAGGTGAACGGGAGCCTGCGTTCCGGGGGTACATCATCGGAAAATCCGTAACACGCATGTTGCACGCCGGGTCCCTGCGAGCCCGTATGATCGCCCCGACACCACCCGCCGCGACCCCTCCTGTCACGCAGGGCGGTTTGGTGTACCTCCAGCCACCCCTGCCCGGGCACGGGCGTGCTCCGCCCTGCCCGCCAACCGTGAAAGGCGGCCTGCATGGTCTCTCGCGTACGCGTCTGGCTCAACCGCACGTACGCGGAGAACGTGTTCTTCATGGATCAGCTGAGGCGAAATCCCAGCGACCGGGCCGTCGAGATCCATGCCACCCACGGTGACCCCGACTCCCCCGTGCTCGCCGCCGCCGACACCGCCGAGCTGGAGCCGGAGGGGCTGTCCCCGGCGGGGTACGTGGAGTTCGCGCTGGACCAGTGCGCGCGGCGTGGCATCGATGTCTTCGTGCCGCGGCTGCACCAGTCGGCGATCGTGGCGCACCGGGCCGAGTTCGAGGCCGCCGGTACGGCGCTGCTGGCGCCGCCGCCGGAAGCCGTCGCCGTGTTCCGGGACAAGGTGATCGCCTACGAGGCCGTACAGGCGATCGGGGTGCCGGTGCCTCCGTGGTGGCGGGTGCGCAGCGCCGATGAGCTGCTGGCCGCCGTGGAGGAGCTGGAGGGGGCCGGGCACAAGGCGTGCTTCAAGCCCGCTTCCGGGGCGGGCGGGGTCGGGTTTCGGATGATTACTCGTGCCCCCTTCTCCTTGCTGCATCTCAGTGGGTTTCCCACGCCCTATGTCCAGCTCGATCTGGTGGTGCAGGCGCTGCGGGAGGCCGAGGAGCCGGTCGACTGGCTGGTGATGCCCCGGCTGGAGCAGCCGGAGGTGTCGGTGGACTGCCTGACCGGGCCCGACAACCGGGTGCGGCTCGCGGTGGGGCGGACCAAGAACGGGCGGCGGCGCGGTTTCACGCTCCATGAGCAGTGGCTGGAGCCCGCGCGGCGCACCGCGGAGGGCTTCGGGCTGCACTACCTCTCCAACATCCAGTTCCGGATGTTCGGGGACCGGCCCGTATTGATGGATGTGAACGCACGCCCGGCCGGCGGGCTGCACCAGCTGTCCCTGTGCGGGATCAACGCGCCCTGGGCGGCCGTGCAGCTGGCGCTCGGCGAGGATCCCGGTGAGATGGCGCCGCCGTTCCTCGGGCAGGACTACACGGTCGTGTCGGGGCCGCGTCCGCTGCTGGACTCCGCCCCCGTGCCGCTGGTGGAGGAACCGGGGCCGACGCGGCCCGCGGTGGCCGCCCAGCCGCAGGTCCAGGCGGATCGGCCGCTCCAGCCGGTCCAGCCGGTCCAGGCTTCGGCTCAGGGGTCCGCTCAGGTCTTGCCGCTCCAGCCCTTGACACCGTAATTGGTCCAGACCACATTGGGTGGCGCACCACTCGTACTCCCGAACACCCCACACCATTCAGGGAGATCGCGTGCGCAACCAACTCTTTCGGCGTGGCCGCCTCGGCAGACGTCTGCTCGCGCTGTTCGGGGCCGCCGCTCTCGCGCTCGGCGGGGCCGTGGCCCTGCCGGGTACGGCCCACGCGGCCAATGTGCTCACCAACCCGGGGTTCGAGTCCGGCGCCCTGGCGCCCTGGTCGTGCTCCGGGAACCTCGGGTCGGTCGTGTCCACCCCCGTGCACGGCGGCTCGCGGGCGCTCCAGGGGGCCGTGAGCGCCAGTGACAACGCGCGGTGCGCCCAGACGGTCGCCGTGCAGCCCGGCACCACGTACGCGCTGACCGGCTGGGTCAGGGGGGCGTACGTCTATCTCGGGGTCGAGGGCGGGTCCGCGACCTGGACGAACTCCCCGTCGGGGTACGCCCAGCTGAGTGTGTCCTTCACCACCGGGGCCACGCAGACCAGTGCCACGGTCTATGTGCACGGCTGGTACGGACAGGGCGCCTATCAGGCGGACGACATCAGTCTGGACGGGCCGGGCGGCCCGCCGGACACCCAGGCGCCCACCGTGCCGGGCGGTCTGCGGGCGACCGCGCAGACCACGTCGAGCGTGAGCCTCGCGTGGAACGCCGCCACGGACAATGTGGGGGTCACCGCGTACGACATCTACAGCGGCGCCAACCAGGTGCTCAGCGTGTCGGGGACCAGTGCCACGGTCAGCGGCCTCGCGCCCGGCACCACGTACACCTTCACGGTCCGGGCGCGGGATCTCGCCCAGAACACGTCGGGGGCCTCCAACGCGATCACCGTGACGACCGGGCCCGGCGACCCCGATCCCGGCTTCAAGCAGGCCGCGCCCTATCTGTATCTGGGCTGGGGCGATCCGCCCGCCGCGGCCACGGTGATGAGCGCGACCGGCATCAAGTGGTACACGATGGCGTTCATCCTGTCCTCGGGCGGCTGCAACCCGGCCTGGGACGGCACCCGGCCGCTGACCGGCGGCAACGACCAGAGTGTCATCAACTCGATCCGCGCGGCGGGCGGGGACATCGTCCCGTCCATCGGCGGCTGGAGCGGCAACAAGCTCGGGCCGAACTGCGCGACCGCCGAGGCGCTCGCGGGCGCCTATCAGCAGGTCATCGACGCCTATGACCTCAAGGCGATCGACGTCGACATCGAGAACAGCGATGAGTTCGAGAACGCCGTGGTGCAGGACCGGATCCTCAACGCGCTGCGGATCGTCAAGGCCAACAATCCGGGGCTGCGGACCATCATCACCTTCGGTACGACGACCACCGGCCCGACCTACTGGGGCAACCGGCTGATCGAGCAGGCCCACGCGCTGAACGCCAATATCGATGTGTTCACCATCATGCCGTTCGACTTCGGCGGCGGCGCCGACATGTACGGCAACACGGTGAACGCGTCGGAGGGGCTGAAGAACAAGCTGAAGTCGGTCTTCGGCTGGGACGACGCGACGGCGTACGCGCACATGGGCATCTCGGGGATGAACGGGCTCAGCGACCAGCAGGAGCTGACCTCGGTGCAGACCTGGACGCAGATCCGTGACTACGCCAACTCCCGGCATCTGGCCCGGCTCGCGTTCTGGTCCGTCAACCGTGACCGGCCCTGCCCGGGCGGCGGGGTGACCAGCAACTGCTCCGGCATCGCCCAGAACAACTGGCAGTTCACGTCGATCACGGCGGGGTTCACCGGGTGACGGACGGGCGCCGCGGCTCCGGCTGACGCAGGACGGGCCGGGCGCTCCGGCATACGCAGAACGGGCCGGTCACGCCGGCCGAACAGCTCGTGGGGGTGCCCGGTGTCCTCGTACCCACGCCCCAGGTCCGACCGACCGGACCTAAGCCGGGTACCCCCACGTTTTCGCCAGCTCCGTCAGGCGGGGCGGCAGCGCGAGGTCGGGGGCGGCGGGGCGGGCGGACTGGATGCGGCCGGACTTGATGGTGCTGCTCCAGTCGCCGAGCTGGGGGCGGAAGGTGCCGTGGTCCTTGCTTCCGTAGTCGAGCATGGACGGCTCCCAGGGGACGCCGAGATGGGCGCACAGCTCGCGGGTGGCGGCCTCGGGCTCGGCGGTGAGATGTTCGTACCGGATCACCTGGGCCTGCGGCAGACCGGCGCGGGCCTCTTCCAGTTTCTCGCTGTAGCCAAGGACCTCGGCGCGGATCCGGTCGGGGTCGGGGTGGGCGCGGCGGTCGGTCAGTGAGGTGATGACCGCGCCGGGGTGGCGCAGCAGGAGGATGTAGCGGGCGTCGGGCCAACATCGGTGCAGCCGGGGCCAGATGAGGGTATTGGCGGGGGTCTTGTCGACGATGACGTCCTTGCCGCTGCGGGCGAGTTCCAGGTGCAGCACCCGGTCCCACAGGACGTGTTCCAGCTCCTGCTTGTCCAGCTCCAGTTCCTTCATCGCGGCGGCGGTGAAGTCGCGGCCCAACTGGACGTGCAGGGTGCGCAGATGCATCTCGTGCGGGGCGCGGATGCGGCTGTGGCTGTTGAGCAGCACCCTGAGCAGGGTCGAGCCGGAGCGCACCGAGGAGAGCACGAAGACCGGGGAGTCCACCAGGCGCGGGGCGCTCGGGGCGACGTAGGTGGTGGTCTTGCCGCTGGGCTTGGGCTGGGACGGGACCGCGTCCAATTTGCGGCGGGGCGGGCTCACCGCCTCGGCGATCAGCCGGCCGCGCCTCCTGAGCCCCTTGCCGATCGCGGACCTACGCGGATCCCGCACGGTGCACCTCTTTCGCTGTCGTCCCTGCCCTGTGTCGTGCCTTCGCATCTCAGGGGCGGCAGGCGAACTCCAGGTGTCGCGGAGGCGACGAATCCGGTTCGCCGGAGGCGGGGAATCGGCCGTGGCCAGGCGCTTTACCGCTTCCTTAATTCTTGATGGGAATGGCGTCGGGGCCGTCAGGTGAGATCGCGGTCTTCACGTGGGATCGGGGTCTTCAGGTGGCGTCGGGGTCCTCAGGTGAGATAGGCGAGGCCGGGGTGGACGGCTGTGTATCCGTCGACGAGCCGTCGGGCCACGTTGACCGAGTCGACCAGCGGATGCAGCGCGAACGCCTTCACAGCCGTCGTACGGGATCCGGAGTCAACCGCGGCGAGCACCTCGCGCTCGACGGCCTTCACCGCGCAGACCAGGCCGGTGGCATGGCCGGGCAGCGGGTCGACGGCGACCGGGTGTGCGCCATTGGCGTCGACCAGACAAGGCACCTCGATGACGGCGTCGGCGTCGAGCGCGGCGAGGGTGGCGCGGTTGCGGACGTTGAGGATGAGGGTGGTGCGCTCGTCGCGGGCGATGGCCCGCATCAGGGCGAGGGCGACCTTCTCGTAGCCGCCGGAGAGATCGTCGGCGTCGCGTTCGCCCGCGCCCGCGGTTTCCCGGTTCTCCGCCATGTACGTGGCCTCGCGCTCGGCGCGGGTACGGTCCCAGGCGGCCAGGGCCGACACGGTGGGCGCGGCCGGGTCGCGCATCTCCTCATAGAAGCGGGCCTGCTGGTCGCGGAGGAAGGCGCCGCGGGTCTGCTCGGCCTGCCGGTAGGCGCGGACGGTCTCGCGGTTGAAGTAGTAGTAGTGGAGGTACTCGTTGGGGATCGCGCCCAGGGAGCGGAGCCAGTCGGGGCCGAAGAGCTTGCCCTCCTCGAAGGAGCCGAGCAGGGCGCGGTCGGCGAGCAGTCGCGGGAGTTCGTCGCGGCCCGCGACGCGCAGGCCGCGCACCCAGCCGAGGTGGTTGAGGCCGACGTAGTCGATCCATGCCTCGGCGGGGTTCCCGACGCCCAGAACGCGGGCGATACGGCGGCCGAGGCCGACCGGGGAGTCACAGATGCCGATGACGCGGTCGCCGAGGTGGCGGGACATGGCCTCGGTCACCAGTCCGGCCGGGTTGGTGAAGTTGATGACCCAGGCGTCGGGGGCGTGGCGGGCCACCCGGCGGGCGATGTCGACGGCGACCGGTACGGTCCGCAGGCCGTAGGCGATGCCGCCCGCGCCGACGGTCTCCTGTCCGAGGACCCCTTCGGCGAGCGCCACCCGCTCGTCCTGCGCCCTGCCCTCCAGTCCGCCGACCCGGATCGCGGAGAACACGAAGTCGGCGCCGCGCAGGGCCTCGTCCAGCTCGGTGGTCGCGCTCACGCGCGGCGCGTCGGGGACACCGGCCGCCTGCTCGGCGAGCACGCGGGTGACGGCCGAGAGCCGCCCGGCGTCCAGGTCGTGCAGCACGACATCGGTGACCCGCCCTTCGGCATGGTCACCGAGCAGCGCCCCGTACACCAGCGGCACCCGGAACCCGCCGCCGCCGAGGATGGTCAGCTTCATGTGGTGTGCGCCTTTCATCTGTGTGCGTGCGCGGGGTCTGGCCACGCGGTCGCGCTGGTGTCGGTGAGGTGGTGTGGTGCGTTGGTGTCGTGCGTCGGTGTGGTGTCTGGCTTTGTTGCTGTGGTGCTGTGGTGCTGTCGCCATGATCCCCCGGCGGGTGGGTTGGCGGCGGCCGGAGTGGCGGGCGATCGATCGCCGGGGGCCGGGTGGCCCTCTGACGGGTGGGCCCTTCCCTTGGCCCTGCGCGGTCATCGAGGGCACCCCGGGGCTTCAGGGGGGCTTCATCCGGGGGTTCTGGGGCCACGGCATTGTCCACGGGGTGAGTGAGGGCAGACCGGTCCGGCGCGGCGGCGTCGGGCTGTACGAACACCGCGCGTTCGCGGCGCCGGTCCGGCTGGAGTGTTTCCGGCACGAGGGACCGGTCATCGGCAACGTCCAGCCCTTCCGGGGCCTGGACTGGCTGCGGGCGCACTGGGTGCCGACCCTGGCCGGGGGCGACGTGCGGGCCGTGCCGGTCGACCTGCCGGAGTTGCGGCCGGGTGAGACGGCGGCGCTGGCGTTTCCGTTCCGGGCCGGTGCCAGCGGGGTTCGGCTGCGGGTGACGACCGCGCGGGACGAGCCGGGGGCGCCGCGCGGCACGGTCGTCTGTCTGCTGGAGCTGCCCCCGGTCGCCGCGCCGAGGCCGTGACCCGTCCGCGCGACCCCTCTGCGTGATCCGTACAACCCCTCCCCCCAATTCCTCCATTCCATCCCCTACAGGGAGTTTCGTGTGTGTACCTCGCATGACCCGATCCATGACGGCATGGCCGGCCAGGACGTCTGCCATGCTCCTCAGGCCGGTGCCGGGAGACGTACCTTCCTGCGCGCCACCGCGCTGCTCGGTGCCGCCGCGACCGCCTCGGTCGGGCTGCCCGCGGGCGGCGCCGAGGCGGCTACGGCGAGCAGTTGGCGGCCGGATCCGGACAGCCGGCGGTTCACCTTCGCGGTGATGCCCGACACGCAGTACCTGTTCGACGGGCCGAGCATCGACGCCGAGCCGATCGAGGCGTCCTTGCGCTATCTGCTGGAGCAGGGGCGCGAGGAGAACATCGTCTTCCTGTCGCACCTGGGCGATCTCACCGAGAACGGCACGGTTGCCGAGGTCGCGGCGGCGAGCGCGGCCTTCCGGATCCTGGACCGGCAGGGCGCGGGCTACAGCGTGGTCGCGGGCAATCACGACGTACGCTCCTCGACCGACGATCAGCGCGGAACCACGCCGTTCCTGGAGGAGTTCGGTCCGCGGCGGTTCAAGGGGCGGCCCACCTTCGGCGGGGCCTCGCCGGACGGCTACCACACGTACCACCTCTTCCAGGCCGCCGGACGGCAGTGGCTGGTGCTGGCGCTGGACTGGCGGCTGTCGGACCAGGGCTTCGACTGGGCGAAGCAGGTCCTCGCCGCGCACCCGAAGGCGCCCGCCATCCTCACCACGCACGAACTGGTGCACGCCGATGACGCCCTGTCGTCGTACGGACAGAAGCTGTGGGACCGGCTCATCGCCGAGCACGACCAGATCTTCCTCACCCTCAACGGGCACTACTGGCCCGCCGCCCGTGCCGTACGCACGAACGCGGCCGGGAACGACGTACATCTGCACCTGACGAACTACCAGAACCGCTACTACGGCGGCGCGGCGATGATCCGGCTGTACCGGTTCGACCTGGACCGGAACACGATCGACGTGGAGACGGTGTCGCCGTGGATCCTGGGGCGGGCGGCCAAGGGGCTGAACGCGCTGGAGCGGCGGGAGATCGAGATGACCGGGGACGCGGACCGGTTCTCGGTGCGGATCGATTTCGCGGAGCGGTTCGCCGGGTTCGCGCCGGTGCCCGCGCGACCCGCCCGCCCGGCGTCGGCGCTGCTGGTGCGCGGGACGGTCGCCTACTGGCGGTTCGACGGGCGCGCGGACGGCGCGGCCGTGACGGGCACGGTCCGTGATCTGTCCGGGCGCGGCAACGATCTGACCCTCCAGCGGGTGCTGGACGGCACGCTCACCTGGTCCGCCGACCATCACCCGGATCAGCCGGGCCACGGCAGCCTGCGGTTCGACGGCGACAAGTCGCCGCTGCGAGGCGCGTATCTGCGCACGGTCGACGGGGCGCCGCTCAACGCGGCGACCTTCCCGCGCGGCTACACGATCGAGGCGTTCTACAAGGTGCCCGCCGACTGGACCGGCTCCCGCAACGCCTGGGGCGGGCTGGTGAGCCGAGCGGGCACGGGCGGACAGGCCGGGAAGACCGAGGGCGACCTGGACGAGCCGCTCGCCACGCTCTCCCTGTCGGACGGGCCCGGCCCGCAGTGGGCGGTGCGCCCGCTGAACCAGCAGGGCATCGCCACCAACTGGGGCCACGAGACGGCCCGCGAGACCTGGTGGCACGTCGCCGTCGTCAACGACGGCCGCCACACGACGATGTACGTCGACGGCTGCCCGGTCGTCCGCAACCCGACGGCGAGCGCCAACGGGCTCACCTCCGCCGGACTGCCGTGGCTGCTCGGCGGCTACGAGTACGGCGGCCGGATCGACCAGATCCACCACGGCTGGCTCGGTGACGTCCGGATCGTCGAGCGGGCGCTGCCGGTCTCGCAGTTCATGAACCGCTGACCTCCGACTCCGGGTTCGTCAGTTCCGAGGGCTCGTCCCGCAGGCTCGTCCCGAGGGCTCGTCCCATTTATCCGTCCCATGTACCCGCCCTGTGTACCCGTCCGATGTAATCGTCCTATGTATTCGTCCTATGGAGGACCCCGATGACCGAGCACCAGCAGTTGCCCGCCTGGGCCGATCCGGGCGTCGCCCCCGCGTCCCTGGACGCGCAGGGCGCCTCCCGTCGTCAGCTGCTGCGCCGCGCGGGGCTGTTCGGCGCCGCCTTCGCCCTCGGGTCGGCCGCCACCCCGGCCGTCGCCACCCCGGCCGTCGCCTCCTCCCAGGGAGGGCGGGGGTACGGCGGTGAGGACCCGCGGCTCGCCTATCTCGTCGGCGACCATCACATCCACACCGTGTACAGCCATGACGCCAAGTACACGTTCTCGCAGCTCGCGGCCAAGGGCGCGGAGTACGGCCTGGACTGGATGGTGTTCACCGAGCACTCCAACGTCGGGCACGCCAGATACGGCGCCGCGCTGGAGAACGCGGAGATCCGCCAGGCCCGTGCCGCACATCCGCGCCAGCTGATCTTCCAAGGGCTGGAGTGGTACATCCCGGCCGCCGAGCACGCCACCGTGATCGCCGCGCCCGGCCGGGGCGAGGTCGATCTCCTGACCCGCTTCGAGACCGCCTACGACGGCAAGCTCCTCGGCTACGACAAGGGCGGCGCCGCCGACGCCGACACCGCGCGCAACGAGGCGCACGCCGTCGCCGCCCTCAAGTGGCTGGACCGGCAACGCCGTTCGGGTGCCATCGACGATGTCCTCGTCCTCGCCAATCACCCGCTGCGGCTCGGTATCGACTCCCCGCACGAGCTGCGCGCCTGGCGGGACGCCGCGCCGGAGATCATGATCGGCATGGAGGGCGCACCGGGCTCCCAGGGCGCGGCGCTCCCCGGCTGGCGCGGGGCGAACTCGATCCGCGGCGAGTACGAGAACAAGCCGTCCGCGCAGTCCTGGCCGGGCTATCCGGCGGCGGCCTATGTGACGTACGGCGGCTTCGACTGGGCGACGGCCACGGTCGGCGGGCTGTGGGACGCCATGCTGGCCGAGGGCCGGCTGTTCTCCGTCACCACCAACTCCGACGCTCACCGGATCGTCCACGACACCTGGAAGAACGGCGACTGGGCGCCGGGGCAGAACTTCGACACGACCGGGCGGCTGCCCGACCCGGTGAACACCGACACCCCGCAGCCCGGCAGCGACTTCTGGCCCGGTGCTTTCAGCCGGACCCATGTCGGCGTCACCCGCTTCGGCTACGCGGCGGTGATGGCGGGGCTGCGGGCGGGCCGGGTCTGGCTGGACCACGGCCATCTGCTGGACGGCCTCGACGTACGGCTCAGGCGGGAGCGCGATCAGGGGCGGGGCGTCACGCTGGGCGGACGGCTGCGGGTGCGCGAGGGCGAGCGGCTCACCCTGGAGGTGACCGTGACCGCCGCCTCGCGCGCCAACCCGGCGGGCATCCGGCCCGAGGTGGCGCACGTGGACGTGATCCGGGGTGCGGTCCGCGGGCCGGTCAGCCACCGGGACAGCTGGCGGGCGCCGGACACCCGGGTCGTCACCACCAAGGACGTCCTGGGCCGCAAGGGCACCTACACCCTGCGCATCCCGCTCACCGCCGGGGACGAGTCCTTCTACGTCCGGCTGCGCGGCAGCGACGGCCACCGCAACGGCACCGGCTACCTGGGCGCGTCCATCGACCCGCACGGGCCGGTGCCGCACCCGCCGGGGGACGGGGATCCCTGGGCGGACACGTGGTTCTACAGCAATCCGGTGTTCGTGGATGTGGTGGGGCGGTAGGGCGGGTATCGGGTGCGGGGGTACCGCCGGAGGCATGGGGGTGCGGGGGGGCACAGGGTCACGGGGGTACCGGGGCACGGGGGTGCCGGGGGCGAGGGGTGCCGGGGGCGAGGGGGTGCCGGGGGTACCCCGGAGGTATGGGGGGCGGGGCTCCGCCGGGGGCGGGTGGCTCTCAGGAGGGGTACGGGATATCCCTCTCATCGGTGAGGACCGAGGGGAGGGCGGCCCGGAATACTGGAACGGTCCTGCTCACGAGGAGCCGCCCATGTCCGCCCGGTCCTGGATCGCACTGTCCGTCGCCCGTCTGCGCACCACGAACCCGTACGTCGTGGACACGGCGCTGGCCACCCTCGTGCTGTTCTCGACCACCCTCCAGTGGGTCTTCCCCGGCGAGAAGTCGGATGTCCTGACGTGGCAGGGCTTTCTGCTGGGGGTGGGGACGGCGGTGCCGCTGATCTGGCGGCACCGGGCGCCGTTCCTGACGGCGTGCGCGGTGTCGGTCGCCACCTCCGCGATGGCCGCCCATCACTCGCCGCCGCCGGACGTGATCTACGGCGGCCTCGTCGTGCTCTACACGGTGGCCGCGCGCTGCCCGCCCGTCCAGCGGAGGGCGCTGCTGGTCGCGTGGCTGATCGGGGTCGCCGGGACCATGAGCTACTTCGGCGGCCCCCAGCCCTACGAGTACGCGTTCCATCTGATGAGCGTCATCTTCGCGTACGCGCTCGGCATGCTGGCCCGGCTCCGGCGCGCCTACACCGCCCAGTTGGAGGACCGGGCGCGGCGGCTGGAGCGGGAGCGGGCCGCCGACACCGAGCGGGCCAGAGCGCAGGAGCGGTCCCGGATCGCGCGGGACATGCACGACGTGCTGGCGCATGCCGTCAGTCTGATGGTCGTCCAGGCCGAGGCCGGGCCGGTGGTGGTGCGCAGTGATCCGGACCGTGCGGAGGCCGCGTTCGACGCGATAGCGACGAGCGGGCGGGACGCCATGGGGCAGTTGCGGCGGCTCCTCGGCGTGCTGAAGGAGGAGCAGGCCAGGGGGGTCCCCGAGCGGCTGCCCCAGCCGGGGGTGGCCACCCTTCCCGAACTGGTCCGGCTGGTACGGGAGTCCACCGGGCTGCGGGTGGAGATGCGCACGTCCGGGGAGCCGCGCCCGCTGCCACCGGACACCGATGTGGCCGCCTTCCGTGTGGTGCAGGAGGCCCTGACCAACACCGTCAAACACGCGTACGCTTCGTCCGCGACGGTCGCGCTGGACTGGACGGAGGACGCCTTGACCCTGACGGTGACCGACGACGGGCGCGGCCCGGCGGAGACCTCCGGAGGATCGGGGGGTGCGGGCAGATCCGGGCCGACCGGGGCTGTGGGCAGACCTGGGTCGGCCGGGGCAGTGGGCAGACCTGGGCCGGCCGGAGGTGCGGGCAGATCCAGGGTTCCCGGTGTCTGGGGCCTGGCCCCCGTACCAGGCGACCCCGGCGGCTCCGGCGAACCCGGCGGCTCCGGCGGCCTCGACGGATCCGGCGTGTCCGGGCTGTCCGAGGGGCGTGGGCCGTCCGGTGGGTATGGGCTGATCGGGGTCCGGGAGCGGGCCGTGGCCTGTGGGGGTACGGCGGAGGCCGGGCGGGGTCCGCGCGGTGGGTTCCGGGTGCGGGTGCGGCTGCCCGTCACCGCCGAGCGGGAGGCGGCCCTCGGGTGAGCATCCGGGTGGTGGTCGCCGACGATCAGGAACTGGTGCGCAGCGGCTTCAGCATGATCCTGGAGGCGCAGCCGGACATCGAGGTGGTCGCGGAGGCCGGGGACGGCGCCGAGGCGGTCGCCGCAGTCCGGGACCACGCGCCCGATGTGCTGCTGCTGGACATCCGGATGCCGGTGATGGACGGCCTGGAGGCGGCCCGGCGGGTGTGCGCGGGCTCGGCGTGCAAGGTCGTCATGCTGACCACGTTCGATCTGGACGAATACGTCTACGACGCGCTGTACGCGGGCGCGAGCGGTTTTCTGCTGAAGGATGTGCGCCGCGACGACCTGGTGCACGCCGTGCGGGTCGTCGCGGCCGGTGACTCGCTGCTGGCTCCGGCCGTGACCCGGCGGCTGGTCGCGGACATCGTGCGGCGGCGCCGTGAGGAGGCGGTCACCGAGGTCACCCCGCAGCGGCTGGACGTCCTCACCGCCCGGGAGGTGGAGACCCTGCGGCTGCTGGCCCGGGGTCTGTCCAACGCGGAGATCGCCACCACCCTGTTCGTCAGCGAGCACACGGTGAAGACCCATGTCAGCAATGTGCTGAGCAAGCTGGGTCTGCGTGACCGGGTGCAGGCGGTGATCTGCGCGTACGAGACGGGGCTGGTGACACCGGGCGCATGAGCCGTTGGTGGCGTCGCCTCACTTCACCTCACCCAGTTCCTCGAAGAGGGTGAGCTGGAGGGAGCCGGGCGGTTCCAGGCGGGAGTTGAGGGAGTTCCAGGGGGTGCGGGTGGGTTCGGCGATCACCTCGGCTCCGGCGGCGGCGAGCCGTGCCGTGGCGACCGTGGAGTCATCGACCTGGAAGGCGACCCGGATGGCTCCGGCGACGCGTCTGCCGACCTCGACGTCGTCGATGAACGCGGCGTGGTTCGGGTCGGTGATCTCCAGGGTGACGCGGCCCGCCTCCAGGATGGTGACGTGTCCGCCCTCGGAGGAGAACGCGGCGCGTTCGGGGAGACCGAGGACGTCCCGGTAGAAGTGCAGCGCCGCGTCGTAGTCCTCGGCGGTGACGATCAGAGGCAGTTCACGGATGGGGGAATCGGCGGACATGGAGGCTCCTTCGCAGGTCGTGGACGCTCGGCTCAACCTCCCTGCCTCGGTGGGCATTCATGAGGCCGGTGGCCGGCGGGCGGTCGCCTCTCCCTCTCAGGAGTGACACGGGCGCCCCGCTCCCCCGTGCGGGCGAGTCCGGGAAACCGCTCGTCCCGGCGATCCGCCGTGCCCCCTCGCGCCGCGAACCTGTGGGACGTACACACCACGATCCACCGGGAGACACCGTGTTGACCGCACTCGCCCGGACGGCGACCCGCCGTCCGCTCACCGTGATATCGCTCTGGGTGCTGTTCCTGCTGCTCGGCTTCGGGCTCGGTACGGGCGTCTTCGCCCGGCTCTCCGACAATGTGCCGGAGGTGCCGGGCACCGAGTCGGAGGCGGCTGCCCAGTATCTCGACCGCGTGGACCCGGACGGCGAGTCGATCACGGCCGTCGTCGCGGGGACGGCCGTGTCCGACGCCGGACTGCGCGGGCAGGTCGAGCGGACCGTCGCCGACCTCCGCGAGATCACCGGGGTGGCCGCCGTGCCCGACCCCTACACCACCCCCGGCCTGGCCGCCGAGGACGGCCGGGCCCTGCTGATCCCGGTCACCCTGGACGGCGGCCTCGACGCCGACGCCGAGGAACGGGCCGTCGACGCGGCGGTGGACCGTATCCATGAGATCGAGGCGCCCGACGTGCATGTCAGCGGCGGGCCGCTGCTGGGCACCCAGCTCGGCGGCCAGGCGTCGGAGGACGTGGCCAACGCGGAGCTGATCTCGCTGCCGGTGGTGCTGGCGCTGCTGCTGGTGATCTTCGGCGGGCTGCGCGCGGCGGCCCTGCCGCTGATGATCGCGGTCAGCGCGATCGCCGGCGCGTTCCTGGCGCTGTTCGTGTTCAGCCAGTTCACCGACATCTCGGTGTACGCGATCCAGATCACCACCATGCTCGGGCTCGGCCTCGCGGTGGACTACGCGCTGCTGATGCTGGTCCGCTTCCGTGAGGAGCGCCGGACCACCGAGGACGTGGCCGAGGCGGTGCACCGTACGGTCGCGGCGGCCGGGCGGACCGTGCTGTTCTCGGGGCTGACCGTGGCCGTCAGCCTGACCGGGCTGCTGGTCTTCCCCAGCGTGTTCCTGCGCAGCATGGGCCTGGCGGTGGCCGCCGTCGTCGTCATCGACATGCTGGCCGCGCTGACCCTGCTGCCCGCGCTGCTGACGAGGTTCGGTGGGAGGATCCCGCCCGCGAAGGAGCGGCCGGAGGGTGAGGAGGGACGGTTCTTCGCCCGGCTGGCCCGCTTCTCCGCCCGCCGCAAGGTGGCCGTGCTCGCGGTGATCGTCCCGGCGCTGCTGGTGCTGGCGCTGCCCGTCGCCGGGCTGCGGATCAACCTCGGCGACGCCACCCAGCTCCCCTCGGACACCGAGGCCCGGCAGCTGTACGACACCGTCGGCGCGCACTTCCCGCCCGGCACCGGCGTCGCCCCGGTCACCGTCGTCGTCGAGCCCGGCACCGACCCGGCGACCGTCGACCGGATCACCGCCCTGTCGCCGGACTCCGAGGTCAAGGAGTTGCCCGGCGGCACCACGGTCGTGGAACTGCCGCCGACCGGAAGCGTCGACGGCGACGCGGCGACCGGGCTGGTCGAGCGGGTGCGGGAGCTGCGCGGGGACGAGCCGGTGACGGTGACCGGACCGGCGGCCCGGTTGGTGGACTTCCGGGAGATGCTCGCCGAGCGGGCGCCCTGGGCCGCCGTGACCGTCCTGGCCGGTATCTTCGCCCTGCTGTTCGCCTTCACCGGTTCCGTGCTGCTGCCGCTGCGGACCATCGCCACCACCCTGCTCAGTCTCGGGGCGGCCCTCGGTGTGGTGGTGTGGGTCTTCCAGGACGGCCATCTCGCCGGGCTGTTCGGCTCCGAGGAGCTGGGCGCGCTCAGCCTGACCGCGCCCCCGCTGATCATCGCCATCGCCTTCGGGCTCGCCATGGACTACGAGCTGTTCATCCTGGCCCGGATGCGCGAGGCCCGGCAGCGGTCCGGCGACGACCAGGAGGCCGTGGTCACCGGGCTGCGCCGCTCGGGCCGGGTGGTGACCTGTGCCGCGCTGCTGCTCGCGATCGTCTTCGGCGCCTTCATGACCGGCGGTTTCGCCCCCATCCTCCAGATCGGCCTGGGCCTGACCCTGGCGGTGCTGATCGACGCGACGATCGTCCGGATGCTGCTGGTCCCGGCGACGATGGCGCTGCTCGGCGGGCACGCCTGGTGGGCGCCGAAGCCCCTGCGCAAGGTCCACGACCGGATCGGCCTGACCGAGGAGGCCGCCGCCCCGGCACCCCGGGAGCCGGCGCGGCTGTGAGGCGGTTGCGGGTGAGCAGGACGTAGCTCTGACGGCCAGTGGATCCCTCACGGGGGTGGGGGTCCACCGGCCGTTCGCCGCGCCCACCGGGTGAGCGCACCTCCTTGTCGCCTCCGCCCATGCCTCACCCAACCGAGATTCACGGAAATCTCACCTTTCCTCCCATCCGTTCACAGGTTCGCCCCAGCCGGGCGACGCAAGCTGCAAGACGCACGGAACGTACGACAGGAAGGCACACCGTGGGCGTCTCGCACATACCGAACGGGTCCGGACGGCAGCCGCAGGGATGGTCCCGGCGGGGAGTCATCTCCCTGCTGGGCGCGGCGGGAGCCGCCACGCTCGCCGGGTGCACGGGCTCGGCGGACGCGAGCGAGACGGGGTCGTCGGGGTCGGGCGGCTCGGCCACCGCCCAGTCGGCGGCGCAGCGCCCGGAGATCGGGGTCACCCCGGCGAACGGCACGACGAAGGCGTCCTTCACCACCCCGGTCGAGGTGATCGTGCGGGACGGCACGCTGGCGTCGGTGCGGGTCGAGGGCAACGACGGCAGCACGCTGGACGGCTCGTACGACGCGGACCGTACGACCTGGACCTCGGACGGCAACCCGTACTCGGGGACGAAGTACACGGTCACCGCGAGCGCGGACGACGGGACCGAGCTGACCGCGAGCTTCACCACCCAGCAGCCCGGTGAGACCTTCGTCGGCTACTTCACGCCCGAGGACGGCTCGACGTCCGGTGTCGGCATGCCGGTGTCGCTGAACTTCACCCACGCCGTCGCCGACCGCGCGGCCGTCCAGAAGGCGATCACCGTGACCGCCGAGCCCGCCACAGAGATCGTGGGCCACTGGTTCAGCGACACCCGGCTCGACTTCCGCCCGGAGACGTACTGGGCGGCCGGTACGACGATCACGCTCGGGCTGCGGCTGCGGGACGTCGAGGGCGCGGACGGGGTGTACGGCACACAGTCGAAGGACGTCACCTTCCACATCGGGCGGGAGCAGATCAGCACGGTCGATCTGGCCGCCAAGGAGATGACGGTCCGCCGGGACGGCCAGACCTTCGCCACGTATCCGGTGACCGGCGGCGACCCCGACCATCTGACCTGGTCCGGGATCATGGTGATCAGCGAGCGGTTCAAGGAGACCCGGATGGAGTCCTCCACGGTCGGGCTCGGTGACGAGTACGACATCCCGGATGTGCCGCACGCCCAGCGGCTGACCACGTCCGGCACGTTCATCCACGGCAACTACTGGGCCGCGTCCTCGGTGTTCGGCAGCCAGAACACCAGCCACGGCTGTGTCTCGCTGGACGACACCCAGGGCGCGGACGACACCGCCGTCGACGGCTACAAGTTCTACGACAGCTCGATCCTCGGGGACGTGGTGATCGTCGAGAACTCCGGCGAGGTGACCGTCGATCCGGCCAACGGCCTCAACGGCTGGAACCTGTCCTGGTCCGACTGGCAGGCGGGCAGCGCGGTATAGCAGCCGCTCGGCCTCCAGGACGACCCGGCGGTCGATGGACGCCTCCGGAGTCCCGCCGGTGGCGGCGCGCACCACGCGCACGCGGGTACGGCGGTGAACTGCATCACGACGTGGTGGTCGATGCGCATGCCGACGCCGCAGCCGCTGTGGCCGACGGGGAAGGCGGGGTGCGGATGCCGTCGCCGTCGGCGTCCCTCATCGGTGTTCGTCGATGTTCGTTCGGTGTCGCCGGGTGTCCCACTTTCACCACAGGCGGGCACACCGTAACCTTCGGGCAAAAAAGTCAGACTTTTAGGGTCGTAGGCGTTCTGCAAGCGCCTACGGCGAGTCGTGGACGGAGTCCAGCCCTGAAGCGTACGAGCGGCTGATCCTGGATGTGCTCCTCGGCGACGCCAATCTGTTCCCCCGTCACCAGGAGGTGGCAGAGTCCTGGAAGGTCCTCGACCCCGAGACACTCGCACGAGACGGACGGAGCTGGCGCAGGCCATGAAGATCGACCTGACCGACACCACGGCAAGCAAGATCAACAAGGCGTTGGTGCAGGGCCGCCGCGCCATCGGGACCCCGGCCGTGGGCATGGTCCTGACGATGGTGATCGTCACCGACGAGGAGAACGCGTACGACGCGATCAGGGCCGCCGAGGAAGCCTCGCACGAGCATCCCTCGCGGACTCTGGTCGTCATCAAGCGGCACGCCCGCACCCCGCGCGACCGCACCCAGTCCAAGCTGGACGCCGAGGTCCGGCTGGGCGCGGACGCCGGTACCGGCGAGACGGTGGTGCTGCGGACGTACGGGGAGGTCTCCGAGCACGCCGACAGCGTGGTGCTGCCGCTGCTGCTGCCGGACGCGCCGGTGGTGGTGTGGTGGCCGGTGGACGCGCCGGAGAACCCGGCCAAGGATCCGCTGGGCGCGCTGGCGCAGCGCCGGATCACCGATCTGTACGCGGTGGAGAACCCGTTGCGGGTGATGGAGGCCCGGGTGCGCTCCTACGCGCCGGGCGACACCGATCTGGCCTGGACCCGGCTCACGCCGTGGCGTTCGATGCTGGCCGCCGCCCTGGACCAGGCCCCGGTGGAGATCACCTCGGCGGCCGTGGAGGCCGAGGCGGACAACCCGGCCGCCGAGCTGCTCGCCCGCTGGCTGGAGGCGCGGCTCGCTGTCCGGGTCGACCGGGTGGTCACGGCGGGGCCGGTGGTGACGGCCGTGCGGCTGGGCACGGCGAAGGGCGACATCGTCATCGACCGCCCGGACGGGCCGCTGGCCACCCTCTCGCTGCCGGGCCAGCCCGCGCGGACCCTCGCACTGAAGGTGCGCCCCACGTCCGATCTCATCGCCGAGGAGCTGCGACGGCTGGACGCGGACGAGATGTACGCCATCGCGCTGCGGGGCGTGGCGGTCGAGGGGGGCGTGTGACGTCCGGCGCCTGTGCCCGGGCACGTCCCCGGGCCTCTCCCGGGTCCCGGCCCCGTTCCTGTCCCGGGTCCGGGCCCGCGCTGATACCTGCCACCCCGTCCGAGTCCGTACCGGATCGGCGATTCGCCGGGTACGGGCATCCGCTGTGCCGGCGGGGAGCCGTCCGGCACCGGCACTTCGAGTCCTTCGACCGGTGGCACGCCGGACCCGTCCTCGCCGAGGGCACCGACGTCCCCGGTCTCGATCCGTCCACCCCACCGCCGCCCCGTGGCGGCGTACCGCACTCTCGGGAAGTGAGCTGACATGCAACTGGGTCTGATCGGTCTGGGCAAGATGGGCGGCAACATGCGCGAGCGGATCCGCCGCGCGGGCCACACCGTCGTCGGGTACGACCGCAATCCCGACGTCACCGATGTCCCCGGCCTCGCCGAGCTGGTCGCCGCGCTGGACGCCCCGCGCACGGTGTGGGTGATGGTCCCGGCCGGGATCGCCACCCAGGCCGTGATCAACGAGCTGGGCGGGCTGCTGGAGGCGGACGATGTCGTCGTGGACGGCGGGAACTCCCGCTGGACGGACGACGAGAAGCACGCCGCCGAGCTGGGCATCAAGGGCATCGGCTTCGTCGACGCCGGGGTCTCCGGCGGCGTCTGGGGCCTGGAGAACGGATACGCGCTGATGGTCGGCGGCGACCGGGCCCATGTGGAGCGGCTGCACCCGATCTTCGAGGCGCTCAAGCCGGACGGCCCGTACGGCTATGTCCACGCGGGCAAGGTGGGCGCCGGGCACTTCTCCAAGATGGTCCACAACGGCATCGAGTACGCCATGATGCAGGCGTACGCCGAGGGCTGGGAGCTGCTGGAGAGCGTCAACTCGGTGGACAACGTGCGTGAGGTGTTCCGCTCCTGGCAGGACGGCACGGTCATCCGCTCCTGGCTGCTGGACCTCGCGGTCCACGCCCTGGACGCCGACGAGCATCTGGAGAAACTGCGCGGCTACGCCGAGGACTCCGGCGAGGGCCGCTGGACGGTGGAGGCGGCGATCGACCACGCCGTCCCGCTCCCCGCGATCACGGCGTCCCTGTTCGCCCGGTTCGCCTCCCGGCAGGACGACTCGCCCCAGATGAAGATGATCGCCGCCCTGCGCAACCAGTTCGGCGGCCACGCGGTCGAGACGACCGGGGAAGCGACCGGGGAGGCGACCGGAGAGGCGAAGTAGTCCGGCGGCCGGGTCCGGCCGTGGGGATCTCCGGCGCGAGGACTCCCACGGCCGGTTCGGCCGTACGGTGACGGCGATGCGCGCTGGACGCGCCGACAGTGACCGTTCGGGCGAACACCCTGCCGTCATCGCCGTGTTGACACCCAGCGCCGGGCGCGTCAGAGTCGCGTCCCGATGCAGATCGACGACCTGACACCGGCCGAACGACGGGTGTGGCACGCCTTTCCGCGCGGGGCGACCGTGGACTTCCGTACCGGCGCGGACGACGATCCGGACGCGGGTGCCGACTGGGGCCCGGAGCGGACGCTACGGGCCTCGGTGGTGAAGGCCCTGCTGGTCAGCGGTCCCGAGGTGGACGGCGAGGTCCCGGCGCTGCGGGTGTCCGGCGCCCGGGTCACCGGCCCGCTGGACCTCACCCACGCCGTGATCGACCACCCGGTGCGGCTGGCCCACTGTCACTTCACCGACGCGCCCGACTTCTACGGCGCCCAGTTGCGCCGCCTCAGCCTGCGCGGCTCCGCGCTTCCCGCGCTCGACCTGGGCGGCGTGCGCATCGACGGGCTGCTCCAGCTGTCGGAGTGCCGGATGGGCGGGCGGATCCAGATGGTCGGCGCGCAGATAGCCGGGGCGCTGTTCCTGGCGCGTGCCCGGCTCACGACCCAGGACAGCGCCAAGCCCGCGCTGCGGCTCAGCCAGGCGACGATCGGCGAGGACCTGTGCGCGCCGGGCCTGACGGCGACCGGCGAGATCCGGCTCGGCGGTACCACGGTCGGTGGCAGCGTCGACCTCACCGAGGCCCGTCTCGACCCGCCCCGGGGGCTGGCCGTGGACGCGCAGAAGATCACCGTGGACGGCGACGTGGTGATGAAACGGGCCCGGGTGCGCGGCTGGATCGGTCTGCGGGGCGCCCGGATCACCGGCCGCCTGGACCTGTCGTACATCGACCTGGCCCGTCCCGGTGAGGCCGTGCTGCGGGCCGGAAACGCGAGCATCGGCCAGCTCTGGCTGCGCGGCGGGCCGCCCGTCGACGGGCGGGTGGGTCTGCGGCACGCCCAGATGGACGTCCTGTTCCTGGAGCCGGAGGTCGTGCCGGGCCCGGTGTATCTGGAGGGCCTCGTCTATACGTCCCTGATCCCGGGCGAGCCCGCCGCGCGCCGACTCCCCCTGCTGGAGCGCGACGGCGACGGCTACGTCCCCTACGCCTACGAGCAGTTGACGGCCGCCTATCGCCGTATCGGCGACGACGACGCGGCCCGCCGGGTCCAGCTGGCCAAGCAGCGCCGCCGCCGGGCCACCCTCTCCTGGTACGGGCGGGTCTGGGGCACGGTCCAGGACGCCACCGTCGGCTACGGATTCCGCCCACTGAGGGCGTGCGGCTGGCTGCTCTCCCTGGTGGCGGTCGGCTCGATCACCTTCGGCCTGCACCACCCACGCCCGCTGAAACCGTCCGAGGCGCCGGGCTTCGACCCCGTCTTCTACACCCTGGACCTGCTGCTGCCGGTGATCTCCTTCGGCCAGGAGTCGGCGTTCGCGCCGGACGGCTGGTACCAGAAGCTGTCGTACGTCCTCGTCCTCGCGGGCTGGATCCTGGCGTCCACCGTCGTCGCGGGCGTGGCCAGGATCGTCAACCGGCAGTAGCGCGGCGGGGCACGCCGTAGGCGCGGTCCACCCGGATCCGCAGGACCAGGCGGCGGTCACGGACCATCGCCCGGCGGTAGTCGTCCCAGTCGGGGTGCTCGCCCAGGACGTCGCGGTAGAGGCGGATCAGCTCCTCGACCGTGGCGTCGTCCGGGTTCTGGGCGACCGGGGTGAGGTCGGCCGTGCCCTCGGCCACCGTGTAGGCCCAGCGGTCGGCGCTGGTGACGTGGTAGGAGACCCGGGCGTCGCGGCGGGCGTTGCGGGTCTTGGCGCGGTCGTCCGTGACGGAGATCCGGATGATCCGTTCCTCGGGGTCGTAGGCGTGGCTGACGTTCGACAGCTGCGGCCGTCCGTCGCGCTTGAGGGTGACGAGCACCCCGCCATGCCCTTCGGAGAGCAGCTTGAGCAGCGCGTCCAGGGTGTCGTCGTGGGTGTCGTCGTGGGTGTCGTCGTGGGTCGTGCTCGCGGTCTCGGTATCGGTCCTGTCCTCGGTCATGTCGGAACAACCGGTGCGATCACGGGTCCATTCCCCCCGGACGACAGAGGTAGACACCGTCTACCTTCATCCTGTAGACAGCGTCTATGACTGATTCCGAAGAGCTTGGGCTGCGTGCGCGGCTGGTCGATGCCGGTGTGGAGCTGCTGGAGCGGGAGGGCCCGCAGGCGCTCACCCTGCGGGAGATCGCCCGCCGGGCCGGTGTCTCGCACGGCGCCCCGCGCCGCTACTTCCCCACCCACCTGGAGCTGCTGTCGGCCATCGCGGGACGCGGCTTCGGCGAGCTGGGCGAGCGGGTGCGGACGGTGGCCGGGGACGACGGGGCGGGGCCGCGCGAGCAACTCGCCGCGCTGGGACGGACGTATCTCGACTTCGCGCTCGGCCGGCGCGGGATGTACGAGCTGATGTTCCGTCACGATCTGCTGGAGAGCGGACATCTGGGCCTGCGGGACACGAGCCTGCCACTGTTCGGGCTGCTGGTGGAACTGGTCGGGCGGGCCCGACCCGGCGCCGACGCGCGGGTGGTCGCGGGCGCGCTGTGGGCGAACTGGCACGGGATCGCCCAGCTGTGGAGCTGGGGAAGCCTGCGACTCGCGACGGGAACGAACGAGGTCACGCCCGTACTGCTCGCGTCCCTGGAGGCGCATCTCGGGCCGGAGGCTGACGGGCGGTGATGCGGGGACGGGTGCTGGCCGGGCTCCTCATGTGGTGGGCGCGGTCGGCACCGTAGTGCGGTCGGCACGGGGGCGCGGGCGGCGTAGTAGTCGACGCCACACTGCCGATCAGCAGGTCCGGCGGTGCTCGTGGGGGGACCTGAGCGACGATGAGGGCTGAGGGCGCGGGCGGGGGATGTACCGGTCCCCACCTCGTCGGAAGGCAAGTGGAGGAGAGCGCGATGGCAGGACTGCGGCAAGAGGTCGACCCGGCCGAGGTGGGGCTGGATCCGAAGGCGCTGGACCGCCTCGACCGGCACTTCGCGTCCGTCGTCGGCGAGGGGCGGTTGCCCGGGTTCCTGGTGTCGGTCGCGCGGGGCGGCCGGGTCGCCCATCTCACCGCGCACGGTGAGCGGGACATCGCGGCCGGGCTGCCGGTGGAGCCGGACACGCTGTGGCGGATCTACTCCATGACCAAGCCGGTGACCGCGGTCGCCGTGCTGATGCTGGTCGAGGAGGGCAGGCTGTCGCTGGACGATCCGGTCGCCCGCCATCTGCCCGCGTTCGCCGACGCGCGCGTGTACGTCGATGGTGCGGGCGACGACGTACGCACCCGGACCGTGGAACAGCCCATTCTGATCCGGCACTTGCTGAGCCACACCGCCGGGCTGACCTTCGCCTTCTACCACTCCCACCCCGTCGACGCGCTGTATCGCGCGGCCCATCTGGAGTCCTCCGTGCCGCCGGGCGCGGATCTCGCCCGGACCATCGATGTGTACGCGAGTCTGCCGTTGCAGTTCGAGCCGGGCACCCAGTGGAACTACTCGGTGGCCAGCAATGTGCTCGGCCGGATCATCGAGGTGGTGTCGGGCCGGCCCCTCGACGCCTTCTTCGCCGAGCGGCTCTTCGGCCCGCTCGGCATGGCGGACGCCGGTTTCGAGGTCGCGCCCGAAAACCTGGGACGGCTCTCGGAGTTGTACGGCGAGCGGGAGGACGGCCGGGGCATCGAGCCGATCGCCGGGCTGCCGCTGAAGGGACGGCCGCGATTTCTCTCCGGCAGCGGCGGCATGGTCGCGGGAGCCCACGACATCCACCGGTTCATGGAGTTGCTGCGCCGCGGCGGGGAACTGGACGGCGTACGGCTGCTGTCGCCCGCGACCGTCGACCTGATGACCGCCAACCACCTTCCCGGCGGCGCCGATCTGCGCTCCTTCGGCAGCCGCCCGGCGCACGACGAACCCGGTAACGAGGGCGTCGGCTTCGGCCTGGGCGTCTCCGTGGTGATCGACCCGGCCCGCACCAAGGCGCCCGCCGGGCTCGGGACGTACGGCTGGACCGGTGTGGCCACCACGACGTTCTTCGTGGACCCGGCCCGCGATCTGACCGTGCAGTTCTACAGCCAGGTCCGCCCGCGCACCTCGCACACGATCTTCTCGGACCTGAAGCGGTTGGTGCATGAGGCGGTGGTCGTCGGCTGACGGCCTTCCGGACGACGCCAGTTGGTCGGGGCTCGGTCCCTCAGGACCAGTGGGCCACGGCGTCCAGGTGGGGCAGATGGTGATCCAGCCGTTCCCGCTTGGTGCGCAGATAGGTGATGTTGCTCTCGGACGGCGGGATGAGCAGCGGGACCTGTTCGGCGACCTGGACGCCGTGGCGTACCAGCGCCTCGCGCTTGCGCGGGTTGTTGGACAGCAGCCGTACCGAGCGCACGCCGAGGTCGCGCAGGATCTCGGCGGCCACCCCGTAGTCGCGGGCGTCGACGGGCAGGCCGAGGGCGAGATTGGCCTCCACCGTGTCCAGGCCCTCCGCCTGGAGCGCCATCGCGCGCAGCTTGGCGAGCAGTCCGATGCCGCGGCCCTCATGGCCTCTGAGGTAGACGACGACGCCGCTGCCCGCGGCGACGACCGCCCCTAGCGCGGCGGCCAGTTGATCGCCGCATTCGCAGTGCCGGGAGCCGAAGGCGTCGCCCGTCAGGCACTCGGAGTGCAGCCGGGTGAGGATGTCGCCGGTGCCGAGGTCGCCGAGATCGCCGTGCACCAGGGCCACTTGTTCGTCGCCTCGGTCGTGGTCGAGATAGCCGATCGCCTGGAATTTTCCGTACGCCGTGGGCAGTGGCGCATTCACGATCCGTTCCACGCCGGTGCGCTGCGGTGACTTCGGTGATGGCGGTGATGGCGGTGAATTCGGTGACTTCGGGTCGGGTATGCCGAGGCTTTCTGTCATGATCTGGTTCCTAAGCGGAGACGAGAGGCCGGGAAACAGGGCCGGGAATCTGGGCCGGGAAAGGGGACATGATGGGTGATGCGGGTATAGGCCGGGCGGCGGCTCACGGCCCGTTGCCGGCGGACACCACGGAGGATGTCCGGGTCCGTGGTGCGGGCTTGCCGTCACAGGTCGCGGTGCTGCCGGTCGGGAGTTTCGAGCAGCACGGCCGGTATCTTCCGCTGGCGACCGACACGCTCGTCGCCTGTGCCGTGGCCCGGGAACTCGCCGCCGCCTACCCGGTGCACCTCCTTCCTCCGGTGACGATCTCCTGCTCGCACGAGCACGCCGCCTGGCCGGGGACCGTCAGCATCTCCGCCGTCACCCTGCACGCGGTGATCAGGGACATCGCCGACTCACTGCGGCGCTCGGGGGTCGGCGCCCTGGTGGTGGTGAACGGCCACGGGGGGAACTATGTCCTGGGCCATGTGGTTCAGGAAGCCTCCGCGCGCGGTGAGCGAATGGCGTTGTTCCCGGCCGTGGAGGACTGGGAAGCGGCGCGTGAGCGGGCGGGGGTGGAGACCTCGCTGCTCACCGACATGCATGCGGGGGAAATAGAGACCTCCGTCCTGCTGCACACTCATCCGGAAATGGTCCGGCCCGGTTATGAGACCGCCGATTTCATCCAGGACGACCGGCGGCGGCTGCTGACTCTGGGCATGTCCGGCTATACCGATTCGGGTGTCATCGGCCGTCCTTCCCTGGGATCGGCGGAAAAGGGAAAGGAACTGCTGGCGAGCCTCACGGATTCCTTCGGTGCGTGCTTTTCGCTGCTGACGGAAGACGATTCGGCGTAGGCCGTGCTCCTCTCGCGCAGGGCCGTCCAGCCCCGGACGGCGAGGACGAGGGCGCCGGGCAGGCTCGCGGCGAAGCCGAGCACTCCGTAGACGACGGCCGTGGTCAGACCGCTGCTCGCGCCGAGTCCGGCGGCCGAGAAAGCCCAGGCGGTGACGCCCTCGCGCGGGCCCCAGCCGCCGACGTTCAGCGGGACGCTCATCGCGAGCAGGGCGAGTACCGCGAGCGGCACCAGTGTGCGGACCGGGGCGGCGACTCCGGCGACCCGGGCCGCGACGACGAACAGGGCGAGATGGCCGGCCAGCACCAGCAGGGACCAGCCGATGACCCCGGGGGCGTTGCGCCGGGACAGCAGGGCCTTGCGGGCCTCGGCAAGAAGGGCGCGGCGCGGGCGGGCAGGGTGTCGAGGGGTGGGGCTTCCGTGGTCGGGGCGGGGGCGGTTCATCCGTACGGCGGTGACCACCGCGAGGGTGCCTGCGGCGGCGGTCAGGAGGAGCAGGGTGAGGTGGCGGGTCTGGTGCTGGACGGGTGACGGGAGGGTCAGGAGTACGGCCGTCCCGGCGCCGACGAGGGCCAGTTGACCGGCGGTGCGCTCCAGGACGACGGCGCGGATGCCGCGGCCCAGGTCGCCCTCGGCGCGGCCGTGGCGGACGGCGCGGTCGACGTCCCCGAGGACTCCGCCGGGGAGTGCGGCGTTGAGGAACAGGGCGCGGTAGTAGTCGGCGACGGCCGGGGCCAGGGGGAGACGGATGCGCAGGCCCCTGGCGACCAGTTGCCAGCGCCGGGCGCTGAGGACGGTGGTGAACAGGCCGATCGCCAGGGCGGTGGTGAGGGCCTGGGCGTCGATGCGGCGCAGGCCGTCCAGGACGGCGCCGGTGCCGAGACGCCACGCCAGTAGGGCGAGGATGGTGATGCCGGCTGCGGTGCCGAGGTGGTTTTTGAGGGCGGTGGTGTGTCGGGTGCGGGTGGGTTGTGGCTGGTCGCGCAGTTCCCCGCGCCCCTTTGGCGGCGTTGCCGGTGCCCGCGTCATGAGGTGCCGTCTGTGTTGTGCGGGAGGGCCAGGAGGTCGGTGTGGTGGATGGTTGCCCGGAGTTGGCCTGCCGCCAGGGTTGTCAGTCGTGCGGTCAGGTAATTCTCCGCTCGTCGCGTCAGCTCCGGGCGCTGTTCCACCGCCGCGGCGACCCAGCCGCGTAGCCACTGGGACGTCAAGGCTGCCTGCTCCGGGCCGAGTTGCCAGGGGCTGGGGCGGACGTGGACCGTCGCGCCTCGCTCGGAGAACGCCTCGCACGCCGTGGTGATGGCGTCGGGGCCGAGCAGTCCGGTGCGGCGCTGGTGGGCGTTGAAGGCGGCGGTGATCTCGGCGTCCAGGGGGTCCGCGGGGGTGAGGTCGACGCGGCCCGCGACGGAGAGGGTGAGCAGGGCCGGGCAGCCGGCGCCGGTACAGGCGGCGGCGAGGGCCTCGATCTCGCCGGGAGCCAGGACGTCCAGCAGCGCCGACGCGGTCACCAGCGACGCGCCCGCCAGGGCGTCCGGGGTCAGCCGGGCCACGTCACCGCGCCGGGTCCCGACGGTGACCGGGCTGCCGTCGGCGGCCGAACGCGGGGAGCCAGCGGCGGCGAAGTGCAGGAGGTAGGGGTCACGGTCGTGCAGGATCCAGTGCTGGGCACCGTCCAGCCGGGGCGCCAGCCAGCGGCCCATCGAACCGGTGCCACAGCCCAGGTCGTGCACGATGAGGCCGTCCGGCCGGCTCGGCGGATGCGCCAGCCGGTTCCGCAGGGGGGCCAGCAGCGCAGCCGACCGCGCGAGGGCGTCGACGGGTTCCCGCAACTCCAGCCATTCGGGGGCGTAGCGCGGGGGCGTGTGGGGGTGGGGGTGAGGGTCGTCGGATTCGGGGTGAGGGGTGGGGGTGGGGGTGGTGTCGGTCGCGGTGTCGGGGCCGGTGGTGCGCAGCCGGACGGTGGGGCGCTCGCCGGGGCCGGCGCCTCGGAGAGGGGCGTGGGTGGGAGGGTCGCTCGGGAGGGAGGCGTGGGTGGAGATCCCGCCCAGCAGCGCGCCACCGGCAATCGCCCCACCGGGCAGCGCGCCACCGGCAATCGCCCCGCCCGGCAGCGCGTCGCCGACAGACGCCCCGCCCGGCAGCACACCGCCGATATGGACCCCACCCGACAGCGCACCACCGGCAGAAACCCCACCCGGGTGGGCGGTGGCGCCGCCGGATCCGGGTTCCGGCGCTGCACTCGCCCACGTACCCGCCATGCTCGGGTCGTTCATGCCGCCCTCCGGGGTTCGGTCGGTAGTCGGGTCAGTACGGCGGCCAGGGACTGGGCGGTGGAGGCCCAGCCGGTGAGGGTGGTGCGGCGGGCTCGGGCGGCGGACCTGAGGCGGCGGCGGACGTCCGGCTCGCCGAACCAGCCGCGCAGTTCGGCGGCGAGGGCGGCCGGGTCCTCCGGCGGGACGAGGATGCCGGGGACACCGCCGTCGGGCGCGCGGCCGACCGCCTCCGGGAGGCCGCCCACGTCCGTGGCCAGCACCGGGATGCCGCGTGCCAGAGCCTCCGTGACCGCCATGCCGTACGTCTCCGCGTAGGAGGTGAGGACCATCAGGTCGGCCGTGGCGTAGCTGGCGTCGAGGGCGGCGCCGGACCGGGGGCCGGGCAGCTCCACGCGGTCGGTCAGGCCGTGGCCGTCGATCTGGGCGCGGAGCCGGTGGACGTACGCCGGGTCCGGGGTCAGCGCGCCCACGCAGACGCAGCTCCAGGGCAGGTCGGCGACCTGGGCGAGGGCCTCCACCAGGCGGTGCTGGCCCTTGCGGGGCGTCACGGCGGCCACGCACAGCAGCCGGGAGACGCCGTCGGTGCCGGAGGCGAGGGGGGCGATGTCGGCGCCGGGGGTGGCGACATGGACCCGGTCGGGGGCCAGGCCGTGGTGGGAGGCCAGGCGGCGGGCGGCCCAGTCGCTGGTGGCGATCACCGCGGGGACGCCCCGCAGCACAGCGCGTTCACGGGCGTCGAGTTCCTCGGCCGCCTCGGGGCTGAGGCCCATCTCGTCGCCCAGTGGGAGATGGACCAGGACGGCGACGCGCAGTCGGTCGGTCTCGGGGAGCAGCACCTCTGGGACGCCGCAGGCCACCAGACCGTCCAGCAGCACGACCACGCCGTCCGGGAGGTCCGCCAGGACGCGGGCGAGGTGGGCGCGCGCCTCCGGCGCCGGGCGCGGCCAGCCGCCGTCCACCAGATGCTTGCGCACCTGCCAGCCGAAGCCGGGCAGGTCGAGGCAGATCCGGCGGTCGTAGGCGTTGCCGCCGCTCGGGGTCGACGGGTCGTCCACACCGCCCGGCAGGATGAAGTGCAGGGAGCGCAGGGACATGGGGGTGATCTCGCCGTTCTGCCGGGCCGGCTGCCCAGGGACGTAGGTCAGACGCGGGGCGGGAGCCGTCACGCCGGGCACACCGGTCACACCGGTCACACCGGTCACACCGGTCACACCGGTCACACCGGTCACACCGGTCAAGCCTGTCGCCTCGGTCACGCCGGTCGCATCGGTCACGTCAGTCGCTTCCCTCACAGCGCACGCTCATAGCTCGCCCAGGCCACATGCGACTCGTGCAGGGTGACCGCGATACCGGTCAGACCCCGCGCCCCCGCGCCGAAGGCGCCCTTGTGGACCCGCTCCGCCAGCCGGTCGGCGATGACCTTCGCGAGGAACTCCGTGGAGGTGTTGACGCCCGCGAAGTCGGGTTCGCTGTCGAGGTTGCGGTAGTTCAGCTCGCCGACGACGGCGCCGAGTTCCTGGGCCGCCAGGCCCATGTCGACGACGATGTTGTCGTCGTCCAGCTGCTCGCGCCGGAAGGTGGCGTCCACCAGGAACGTCGCCCCATGCAGACGCTGCGCCGGGCCGAACACCTCGCCATGGAAACTGTGGGCGATCATGATGTGATCGCGGACGGTGACACTGAACAACGGGCGACCCTCCTGATGCGGGACACGGATACCGGGTATTACGGCCGTCCGGCGTGCCCCGTTCACCGCCGGGCGGGTCTTCTCAGGTCAGGACGGTCCCGCCATCGGGATAGCGCACCCGGTGGCACAGTGCCGGGATCGCGCCCGACGCCAACCCCGGCATGACCTCGGGCAGTTCCGCGAAAGCACACTCACCGGTGATGAGTTCATCCAACGCCGGATCGGCGAGGAGTTCCAGGGCGAGAGCCAGCCGATCGGCGTAACCGCGGCCGGGGCGGGCCGCCGGGGAGACGGTGCCGACCTGGCTGCCACGGATGACCAGGCGGCGGGAGTGGAACGCCTCACCGAGCGGCAGAGCGACGCGCCGGTCCCCGTACCAGCTCAGTTCCAGGACCGTGCCCTCGGGGGCGAGGAGTTCCAGGGCGCGGGTCAGGCCGCGCTCGGTGGCGCTGGCGTGCACGACGAGGTCGCGGTCGCCCAGGGCGTCCTCGGGCGCCGCGAAGTCCACGCCGAGCGCGGCGGCGACCCGTGCCCGCGCCGGATCGGTGTCCACCAACTGCACGCGCACGCCGGGGAACCGGGCCAGCAGCGCGGCCACCGAGCAGCCGACCATGCCGCCGCCGACCACCGCGATCCGGTCGCCGACCAGCGGTGCCGCGTCCCAGAGCGCGTTCACGGCGGTCTCCATGGTCCCGGCGAGCACGGCCCGCCCGGCGGGCACCGACTCCGGTACCGGGGTCACGGCGGTGGCGGGGACGACGTACCGCGTCTGATGCGGGTAGAGGCAGAAGACCGTACGGCCGACCAGGGTGTCCGGGCCCTCCTCGACCGTGCCGACGTTGAGGTAGCCGTACTTCACCGGGGCCGGGAAGTCGCCCTCCTGGAAGGGCGCGCGCATGGCGGTGTGCTGGCTGCCGGGCACCTGGCCACGGAAGACGAGGGTCTCGGTGCCACGGCTGACGCCGGACCACAGGGTGCGGACGACGACCTCCCCGGCCCGCGGTTCCGGCAGAGTGACCGGCCGGATCTCACCCTCACCCGGACGGCTCAACCAGAACGCGTGTGCGGAGCGGTTCATCCACATCCTCCTGAACGATCGGGAAGCTGTTCACGTACCGAGGTGTGCACAGGCCGCGCACAGTACGCGGCGACGAAGGACTCTGTCACACGGCCGGAGGATGCGCGGTGGCACTGAACAACACCTGTGGAGCGAGGCCGGTTCTCCCGGAACCGGCGGTGGGCGCGGGGGCGCAGATCCTGCTGCTGGCCCTGGTCGGCACGGCGATCGGCATGGGACCGGCGGGCTGGCTGAGCGGTCTGGTCTTCGCGCTCGCCCTGTGGGCGCTGCTCTCCGCCGCGCTGCGCCGCTCCCGGCCGATCCGCTTCGGCCCCGCCAACCGGGTCACCCTCGGCCGCGCCACCCTGGTCGGCGCGGTGACCGCCCTGGTCGCGGACTCCTTCCGGTCCGCGCCGCCGGTCTCCCTGCTGGTCGGCCTGACGGCGGTCGCGCTGGTCCTGGACGGCGTGGACGGCAAGGTCGCCCGGCGCACGGGTACGTCGTCCGCGCTGGGCGCCCGCTTCGACATGGAGGTCGACGCGTTCCTCATCCTGGTCCTGAGCGTGTACGTCTCGATGTCGCTGGGGCCGTGGGTGCTGCTGATCGGCGGCATGCGGTACGGCTTCGTCGCCGCCGCCCGGCTGTGGCCCTGGCTCGACGCCCCGCTGCCGCCGAGCACCGCCCGCAAGACGGTGGCCGCGCTGCAAGGCGTCCTGCTGCTGGTGGCGGGCGCGGACCTGCTGCCCCGCGCGGCGACCACGGGGGTCGTCGCACTGGCACTGGCCCTGCTGGTGTGGTCGTTCGGGCGGGATGTGGGGTGGCTGTGGCGGGGGTCGCGGTCGACGGCGGGAGTCCGGGGGCGCGTACGGGGATGGGTATGGGGGTGGGTACGGGCCTCGGCTGGGCGGTCGCGGGCGCTGGACCCGCTGGAGGCGCGGGCGAAGCCGCCCGCCGCGATCGACCCGCAGCGGCTGCTGGAGCCTGTGGCCGGTTGACATGTTGACGCTTGGCGGGTGGGGCGGGTGGGCCGGTGGACGGGTGGGCCGGTGGACGCGGTGACGTCCCCTCACGCCCGTCGCGGCAGCACCACCACCACCGCTAGCGGTACTGCCACCGGCAGCCCGGCGTCCAGTCCAGCAGCGGCCCAGTCACCCCGCTCCCCGCGCACGTCGTCCGGCGTCGCCGCCCTGGTGCCGCTGAGGCCGGGCGATCGGGCCGCCCGGCCTCCCTTGTGCGTCAGCCCCTGCCTCCGGGGCGCCGGGGCATCGAGGTCAGGCGGCCTCGGCGGCGCGACCCCGGTGGGCGCGGACGATGTCCGCGTAACGGTGCCCGGAACCCTTGATGGTGCGCTTCTGGGTGCGGTAGTCGACGTGGACGAGGCCGAAGCGCTTGTCGTAGCCGTACGCCCATTCGAAGTTGTCCAGCAGGGACCAGGCGAAGTACCCGGCGAGCGGGGCGCCCTTGCGGGCGGCGGAGGCGCAGGCGGCGAGGTGCTGGACGAGGTAGTCCTGGCGCTCGGGGTCCTCGACGGTACCGTCGGGGCGGACGACATCCGGGTAGGACGAGCCGTTCTCGGTGACGTACAGCTTGCGGACGCCGTAGTCCTCGGTGAGGCGCAGCAGCAGGGTCTCGATGCCGGTGGCGTCGACCTCCCAGTCCATGCCGGTGCGCGGGACGAGCGGGCGGCGGATGGCATCGACGTGCGGGACGGGGGCCGCGGGGTCGTCGGCGACGGTCTGCGGGAAGTAGTAGTTCAGGCCGAGCCAGTCCAGGGGCGCGGCGATGGTCTCCAGGTCGCCGGGCCGCTCGGGGAGTTCGACGCCGTACAGCGCGCGCATGTCCTCGGGGAAGCCGCGGCCGTGCACCGGGTCGAGCCACCAGCGGTTGGTGTGACCGTCCATGCGGCGGGCGGCGGCGAGGTCCTCGGGGCGGTCGGAGGCGGGGTGCACGGTGGAGAGGTTGTTGACGATGCCGACCTGGGCGCCGGGGACGGCCGCGCGGATGGCCTGGGCGGCGAGGCCGTGGCCGAGGAGCAGATGGTAGGAGGCGCGGACGGCGGCGGTGAGGTCGGTCCAGCCGGGGGCCATCTTGCCTTCGAGGTGACCGATCCAGGCGGAGCACAGGGGCTCGTTGAGGGTGGTCCAGTGGGTGACCCGGTCGGCGAGCCGTTCGGCGACGACGGAGGCGTACGCGGCGAAGTGCTCGGCGGTGTCGCGTTCGGGCCAGCCGCCGCGGTCCTGGAGGGCCTGCGGCAGGTCCCAGTGGTAGAGGGTGACGGACGGGGTGATGCCCGCGTCCAGCAGACCGTCGATCAGCTCGTCGTAGAAGTCGAGACCGCGGGCGTTGACCGGGCCGTCGCCGCCGGGCAGCACCCGGGGCCAGGCGATGGACAGCCGGTAGGCGTTGGTGCCGAGCCGGCGCATCAGGTCGATGTCCTCGCGCCAGCGGTGGTAGTGGTCGGCGGCGACATCACCGTGGTCGTCGTTGTCGATCTTCCCGGGGGTGTGCGAGAAGGTGTCCCAGATCGACGGCCCCCTGCCGTCCTGCGCCACGGCCCCCTCGATCTGGTACGCCGATGTGGCCGTGCCCCACAGGAAGTCGCGCGGGAGGGCGGCGAGGTCGATGCGGTCGAAACGTTCGGACACGGAAGTCCTTTCGGTGTTTTCGGGGACGCCGGTCACTTGACGGCCCCTGCCGTCAGACCGGTGACGAGAAAGCGCTGGAGCAGCAGGAATCCGGCGACCACGGGAAGGCTCACGACCAGTGACGCGGCCATGATCTGGTTCCAGTAGACGTCGTTGAGGGTGGAGTAGCCCTGGAGGCCGACGGCCAGCGTGCGGGTGGTGTCGTTGGTCATCACCGAGGCGAACAGCACCTCTCCCCAGGCGGTCATGAAGGCGTAGACGGCGACCGCGACGATGCCGGGGACGGCCGCCGGAACGACGACCCGGAACAGCGCGCCGAGCGGGCCGCAGCCGTCGACCAGGGCCGCCTCGTCCAGATCGCGCGGCACCGAGTCGAAGTACCCGATGAGCATCCAGATCGAGAACGGCAGCGAGAAGGTGAGATACGTCAGGATCAGCCCGCCGCGCGAGCCGAACAGGGCGATACCGGTGGCGTTGCCGATATTGACGTAGATCAGGAACAGCGGGAGCAGGAAGAGGATGCCGGGGAGCATCTGGGTGGAGAGCACGGTGACCGTGAAGACGCGTCGGCCGCGGAAGCGGTAGCGGCTGACGGCGTAGGCGGCGAACACCGCGATGACCACCGAGCAGACGGTCGCCGCGCCCGCCACGATCAGCGAGTTCAGGAAGTACTTGGCGAGCGGGACGGTGGACCAGATGTCGATGTACGGGCGGATGGTCAGGCCGCTGGGCAGCCAGCGGAACTGGCCGGTGACATCGGCGAGCGGCTTCAGGGAGCTGGAGACCATCACGTAGACGGGGACCAGGACGAAGCCGGTGAGCAGGGTGAGGAAGATCCGCCGGGACCAGAGGAAGGACCGGGGCGGGGCCATCGGGGAACGGGCGGTGCGTGTCTCGCGGGTCTTGGAAAGGGGCTGGAGGGGCTGGCTGGGCTGGACGCTAGACATCGGCGGTCCTCCGTCCGCGCGAGGTGAGCCACAGGTAGCCGCCGGTCACCAGCAGCAGGAAGAGCAGCAGCAGGACGGACATGGCGGAGCCGGTGCCGAAGTTCCAGGTGACGAACGACGCCTGGTAGATGTGGACGGAGATGAGGTCGGCGGCCTCGGGCGCGGACTTGCCGAACATCACGTACGGCGTGTTGAAGTCGTTGAACGTCCACAGGAACAGCACCAGGACCAGGACCTGGTTGACCGGCCGCAGCGAGGGCAGGGTGATCCGGCGCAGTTGCTGCCACATCCCGGCGCCGTCGAGGGCGGCGGCCTCGTACAGGTCCCTCGGGATGTTCTGGAGGCCGGCCATCACGATGAGGAAGGCGAACGGCCAGCCCTTCCACACCGACACGATCAGCAGGGCGTAGAAGCTGTTGTCGCCGATCAGCCAGAAGGAGGGCTGGTCGGTGATCCCGAGCTGGTCGTGCAGGACATGGTTCACCAGGCCGTTGTCGTGCTGGAACATGAACACCCAGGTGATGACGGCGGCGTACACGGGCAGCGCGTACGGCACCAGGAACAGGGCGCGCAGCAGGCCCCGGCCGCGGAAGGTGTCCTGCATGTAGATCGCCGCGGCGGTGCCGATCAGCCAGCACAGGCCGACCGAGAGCACGGTGAACAGGCAGGTGGTGAAGAAGGAGCGGAGCAGGGCCTCGCCGACGGGGGCGTCGAAGTCCACCGACAGCCGGTAGTTGTCGAAGGCGGACCAGGGGGCCATGCCCCAGTCACGGATGTAGAACTGGGTGAGTTCCTTGAAGCTCATCACGATGCCGATGACCATCGGCACCAGATGCACGAGCAGTTCGAACAGCACGGCGGGCAGCAGCAGCAGATACGGCAGGGAGACGCGCCGGAGCCGCCCGGAGCGGCGCGGGCGGCGCGCCGGGCCGGGCGGGGTCTTGCCGACCGCCGGCTCGCCGGTCCCGGCGGAGGCAGTGGTGGTGGTCACGGTCCGGGCACTCACTGGGTCGGCATCTGCTGCTGGGCCTTCTCCAGCGCCGCCTTCACCGAGTCCTCGGTCACCGGACGGCCGCCGGCGGCGTCCGCGAACAGCTCCTTGATGGCGGTGCCGACGGCGGTCTCGAACTGGGACTCGTCGGGCACCTGCGGGGCGGCGATGGCACTGCCGGCCAGGGTGTCCTTGAGGACGGCGTTGGCGGGGGTGTTGAAGGCGGCGTCCGCCTGCGCGCCCTTGACGGGCGGGATGGAGCTGTACGCCTCGTTGAGGATCTTCTGCTCGGCATCGCTGGTCATGAACTTCACGAACTCGGTGGCGCCGTCGAGGTTGTCGCTGTTCTTGAACACGGCCAGATTGATGCCCATGACCATGGAGTTGACGCCGGTGCCGGTACCGGGGGCGCCGGACTGCACCGGCACCGGCGCGATGCCGTAGTCCTCCTCGCTCATGCCCTGCGAGGCGAGGTTGGCGGACGCGGACTGCCACAGCAGCATCGCGGCCTTGCCCTTGGCGAAGTCGCTGATCGACTGGTTCTGGGCGTACTCGGCGTTGCCGGGGGCGACGATCTTGTCGGTGGCCATCAGATCGACGAACTGCTTGACCCCGGCGACGGCGCTGTCGGAGGTGAAGTCGGGCTTGCCGTCGGCGGTGAAGAACTCGGCGCCGTGCTGTTTGGCGAAGACGACGGCGTGGTGGATGTTCTCGGCGGGGTTCGCCCCCTCCACGGCCAGCCCCCACTGATCGTCCCCGGTGAGCTTCTCGCCTGCGGCGATCAGCTCGTCCCAGGTGGTGGGCGGCTCGGTGATGCCCGCGTCCTCGAACATCTGCTTGTTGTAGTAGAGGCCGTAGGCCATGGAGTACAGGGGTACGGCGGCCGGGTCCTGGCCCGCGGCGCCGGTCGAGCCGAGCGCGGAGTCGACGAAGCGGTCCTTCCCGCCGATCTTGTCGAGGTTCGCCTGGTCCCAGGGCAGCAGCGCGCCGGTCGCTTGCAGCGAGGCGCTCCAGGTGTTGCCGATGTTCAGGACGTCGGGGCCCTGGCCGGAGGTGGTGGCGGTGAGGATCCGGTTGAGCAGGTCCGACCAGGGGACGACCTCCAACTCCACCTCGATGCCGGTCTGCTCCTCGAACTTGTCCAGCTCCGGCTGGAGCACGTCCTTGTCGATCTCGACGCTGGCACCCTGGTTCGATGCCCAGTAGGTGAGCGTCTTCGGGGAGTCGTTCGACCCACCGCCGTCGGCGGACGACCCGCCTCCGCAGGCCGAGGCGGCCAGGGCGAGTGACATGGTGACGGCGCCTATGGCCGCGGCTCGGATTCTGCGCATGAAACGGGTGTCCCTTCAGGGAGGCCATCATGGCTTAATTTAGGACGTGAGTTAAACCTGTGGAGGCGAGCGCGTCAAGGGATCGGACGGGGGTGTGGGGGGTTCGCTTCTTGAGGCGTGCGCTGGCCGGCTCAGGTGCGGTCGGGATCTGTCCGGCGGTCTTGTGCCGTCACCCAATTGCCCTTGGTTGTCCGGCTCTTCGCTTTGCTTCGCCGGGGATTCGTCTTGCTTCTCCGGTACTCAGTCTTGCTTCTCCGGTACTCAGTCTTGCTTCTCCGGTACTCAGTCTTGCCTCTCCCCGGTCCGTCGCCTTGGCTTCTCCCCGGTCCGTCGCCTTGGCTTCCCCCGGTCCGTCGCCGGTGCGCTGACGGTCTGGGGAAGCGTCGGGGCGGTGGTGATCCTGGTGCGCGCGGGTGGGGTGTCTGCGGCGCCGGACCGGGCCACCGGGCCACCGCGTGGATGGAAGCGACCGCCAGCGGCGACGGGGCTCCCTTCCCCTAGCCTGAGCGGCCCCTCGAACCGGCCCGCCGTTCACGGGTCCGCCCTCGCCCCGGTTCGGGCGCCCTGCCCCGCCAGAGGCCAGTCGGCCAGAGCGCCGCCGGGGCCGGACGCCCGGCAGCCGCCGGGGCGGAACCGGCCACCAGGTCGAGCGGCCCGGCACCCGCCGAAGGGCCGGACCGCCGGACCATCGAGCCCGGACAGGGCGCCGGACCCGGTCACCAGACCATCGGACCGGATCCCAGGGCCGTCGCCCCCGACCCCAGGCACCGCCCCGCCCGCCCCGCAACCAACCCTCGAACCAGCCCCGAACCAGCCGCGAACCCAGCCCGAACACCCCCACCTACCCCGCGGCCACCACCTCCGGTGCCCGGGCGTAGCCCGCCGGGCGGGTGGTGAAGGTGCCTCGGCCCTGGGTGCGGCTGCGCAGGCGGGTGGCGTAGCCGAACAGCTCCGCCAGCGGGACCGTCGCCGTGATGGCCGTCGTGCCCGCGTGGGCGACCGAGCCGGACACCCTGCCGCGACGCGCCGCGAGGTCACCGAGGACAACGCCCACCGCGTCCTCCGGCACGGTCACGGTCACCTCGACGACCGGCTCCAGCAACGCCATCGCACAGCCCCGCAGGGCCGCGCGCAGCGCGAACCGGCCGGCCGTGCGGAAAGCGGTCTCCGACGAGTCCTTCACATGCGTCGCCCCGTCGGTCAGCGTGACCCGCAGCCCCGTCACCGGATGCCCGCCCAACGGCCCCTCGGCGAGCGCGTCACGACAACCCGCCTCGACAGCCCGCACATACTCCCGCGGAACCCGCCCGCCGACCACGGCCGAGCCGAACACGAACCCGTCGTCCAGCGGCGCCACATCCAGCACGACCTGCGCGAACTGTCCCGCGCCACCGTCCTGCTTGACATGCCGGTACACCAGCCCCGCCACGCCGCGCAGCACCGTCTCCCGGTACGTCACCCGCGGCCGGCCCCTACCGACGTCCAGCCCGTTCGCCCGGCGGAGTTTCTCCACCGCGACCTCCAGATGCAGTTCGCCCCTGCCGGACAGCAGGGTCTGCCCGGTCTCCGGGTCGGCCCGCACCACCAGCGAGGGGTCCTCCTCGGTCAGCCGCGCCAGCGCCACCGCGAGCCGCTCGGTGTCGCCCGCCCGGCGGGCCTCGACGGCCACCGAGACCACCGGCTCGGCGGCGCCGGGCGGTTCCAGCACCAGCGGCGCGTCCGGCGCGCACAGGGTGCTGCCCGCGCGGGCCGACTTCAGCCCGATCACGGCCACGATGTCCCCGGCAACCGCCCGTGCCAGCGGCTCGTGCCGGTCGGCCTGGACCCGCAGGATCCGGCCGATCCGCTCGGTACGGCGCGCGGTCGCGTCCCACACCAGGTCCCCCTTCTCGATCGCGCCCGAGTACAGGCGTACGTAGGTCATCCGGCCGGTCGGCGTGGCACTCACCTTGAACACCAGCGCCGCGAGCGGGGCGGCAGGGTCGGCGAGCCGCACCTGTTCCGCCCGCCCGTCACCGGATGTGTCACCGGGTACCTCACCGGACACATCGCCCGCTCCAGGTTGCGCACCGGCCGTGCCACGTACGGGCGGTACGTCCAGCGGGGACGGGAGGTACCCGACGACCGCGTCCAGCAGCGGCTCGACGCCGACGTTGCGGTACGCCGAGCCGCACAGCACGACCACACCCTCACCGCTGTGGGTGAGATCGCGCAGGGCGTCCCGGAGCGTGCCGTCCGACAGCACGCCCTCGGCGCAGAACTCCTCCAGCGCGGCCGGATGCAGCTCCGCCACCGCCTCCTCCAGCACCCGGCGCCGCCGCCCGGCCTCGGCCCGCAGCCCGTCCGGCACGGGGCCGTCGACGAGACCACCCTCAGACCACATCAGCGCCCGCCCGCGCACCAGATCGACGACGCCCCGGAAGCCGTCCTCGACACCGATCGGCAACTGCACCACCAGCGGCGCCGGATGCAGCCGCGCGCGGATCGAGGCGACGGCGGTGTCCAGGTCGGCGCCCGCGCGGTCGAGCTTGTTGACGAAGGCGATCCTCGGCACGCCGTGCCGGTCCGCCTGCCGCCACACCGACTCGCTCTGCGGCTCCACCCCGGCCACCGCGTCGAACACCGCGACCGCGCCGTCCAGCACCCGCAGCGCACGTTCCACCTCGTCGGCGAAGTCGACATGCCCGGGGGTGTCGATGAGATGGAGCCGGTGCCCGTCCCAGTCACAACTCACCGCGGCGGCGAAGATCGTGATCCCGCGGTCCCGCTCCTGTGGATCGAAGTCGGTGACGGTGGTGCCGTCATGGACCTCCCCGCGCTGGTGCGTCGCACCGGTGGCGAACAGGATCCGCTCCGTGACGGTCGTCTTCCCCGCGTCGACGTGGGCGAGGATGCCGAGGTTGCGGATGACGGTGAGGGACGAGTCGGCGTGAGTGGCGTTGGTGGCGTGGATGCGGTTGGTGTCGGTCTTGCGCACGGCCCTTGGCCTTCCAGGTGTTCCTGACAGGGGCGGCGCGATTTCCCGGGACGACGAGAGGCCTGGATCCACAGACCCGCAGACCTCAGATCTACGGATCTACGGGTCTACAGACCCCGGATCTACGGATCCAAGGACGTCCGACGGCAGACAACCCGGCGCTACGCCTCAGCAGGTCTCGCTCGTCACGGGCATCCGGTACCGGCCGCGCAGCGGGTACCGGACGACGGAAGACACCAGGATCACCCGGTACCGGGAACGGGGAACGACCACAGCGGTACGGTCACGCACGGTCGGCTCCCCTCAAGTCTTGGCGTCAGAACCCCGCGCCGCCCTGCCATGAGCGGTGCGCGTCGGCACGCCGAGTGTAGAGAACGAGGCCCGGACAGAGCACGGGATTTTCCCCACCCCGCACCACCACGCCGCGCACCACCCCGCCCCCCGCCTCCCCCCCCCTGCTACGCCCCCACCTCGAAGAACCGCCTCCGCACCCCCCGCAACCACCCCTCCGCCGCACGCTCGTCCGGCTCCTCCGGCAGTGCGCTGCGGGCTTCCTCGAACGCCTCCTGGAACTCGTGCAGCAGCGGGCGCGCGGCCTCGGGGTCGGCGGCGACCCGCTCGCCGAAGGCGCGGAACGGCTCGGGGTCGTCGAGCCGGATCGTCAGCCGCCCGGTGCGGTACAGCTCGTACCCCTGGTGGCAGAGCCGCTTGAGGTGGCGGGCGTGTTTCGCGGTGCGCCTGCGGGTGTCGGCGGAGAAGGAGCCGTCGGCGCGCTGCTCCAGCCGCCGGAACTGCTGGGTGGCGTAACCGAGGTAGGCGTCCCGGACGCGCGGCGCGCTCAGGAACGACGCACGGATACCGATCAGCTCGTCCCCCAGCTCGGTGCGCACCTCGTACAACTCGTCCGGCAGCCATACGAGTTCCAGCACCGTCGGATTGCCGCCGAGGGCGAGCCGGCACCACTTGGCGGCCTCGTGGAGGGTGCGGTCGGGGTCCGTGGTGACGTGGGACTCCTTGGGCGGGCGCAGACCGTGCAGTTCCTCGGTGGGGGCGGCGAAGAGGCCGAGGCGGTCGACGTCGGAGTCCTGGTGGGCGAGGCCGTAGGCGGTGGAGCCGACGATGCCGGAGAGCAGGACATTGCCCACGGTCGCCGCCTCCTGCGTGCCGGCGGTGTTCGAGTCTGTGGCGGTCACGGGTTCCCCCTCGTACCGTTCGTGCCGAGCGCACCGCCCGCTCCGGACGGCGAACCGTCATGATGCCCGTCCGGTACGCCGAACGGCCTCCCGTTTTCCCCACCCGCACCGGTCCTCCCCATCCCGCGCGGTCGTGGGCGGCACCGCCTCCTGCACAGTATGGCCATAGGCAAGACCGCGGCCCGACAGGAGCACACCGTGCAGTCCGAGCAGTCCAGGCAGACCAGCCAGACCGGGCAGACCCTCACCACCCGATGCTGTGTCGTCGGCGGTGGCCCCGCCGGCATGATGGCGGGCCTGCTGCTCGCCCGGCAGGGCGTGGACGTCATCGTCCTGGAGAAGCACGGCGACTTCCTGCGCGACTTCCGCGGAGACACCGTGCACCCCTCGACCCTCCAGATCTTCGACGAACTCGGGATGATCGACGAGTTCCTGCGGATCAAGCACAGCAAAGTCACCTCCGTCTCCCTGGAGACGCCCGCCGGACCCGTCGAACTCGCCGACTTCTCCGCCCTGCGCGGCCCCTACCCGTACATCGCGTTCATGCCGCAGTGGGACGTCCTGGACTTCCTCGCGGCCAAGGCCCGGCGACTGCCCGCCTTCCGGCTGATCCAGCGGGCCGAGGTGACGGAGGTGATCCGGGAGAACGGTTCGGTGCGCGGGGTGCGCGCCGACACCGCCGAGGGGCCCCTGGAGATCCGTACCGACCTCGTGCTGGCCGCCGACGGACGGCACTCGGCCGTCCGCCGCGCGGTGGCGCTGCCGCTGGCGGTGAGCAAGGCCCCCATGGACGTGCTGTGGTTCCGGCTGACCCGGGAGCCCGGCGAGACCATGAGCTTCGTGCGCACCGGCCCCGGCCATCTGCTCATCACCATCGACCGCGACACGTACTGGCAGGTGGCGTACGTCATCCCGCCGGACGCCTACGACACCGTGCGCGCCGAGGGACTGGCCCGGCTGCGCGAGCGGATCGCCGCCGTGCGCGGCGGGTTCGCGGCCCGCCTGGAGCGCGAGATCACCGACTGGGACGACGTGAAGCTGCTCAGCGTACGGGTCGACCGGCTGCGCACCTGGTACCGGCCCGGTCTGCTGTGCATCGGGGACGCCGCGCACGCGATGTCCCCGGCGGGCGGGGTGGGCATCAACCTCGCCGTGCAGGACGCGGTCGCCGCCGCCCGGATGCTCGGGCCGGTCCTCAGGGCCGGGCGGACACCGACCCCGCGCGAACTGGCCGCCGTCCAACGACGCCGGACCCTGCCGGTACGGGCGGTGCAACTGGTCCAGGTCCGGTTGCTGACCGACATGTACCCCAAGTACCCCAAGAACCCCAAGAGCCCAAGGGACTCAGCGACGTACGACAAGCAGCCGCTGATCGTACGGCTCATCCGGCGCTTTCCGTTCCTGAGGGGCTGGACGGCACGGTTCATCGGGGTGGGCCTGCGGCCGGAACACGTGGACTGAGCCGGAGGACAGGGACCCGCTCCCCCGCGCGGGCCGCGGAGACCCCGCTCACGTCTCCCGCTCCGGCGTGTACGCCCCCTCCTCCAGCCCGAACGTCCAGGCGACCCCCTCCTTGGCGGTCCGCGTCCGGGGCGGCACGCGCAGCCAGTACGTCCGGTGGGTGCCGTCGGGCTCCGGCGTGGAGTTGAGCACCTCGACCATCACCAGCGGTTCGTCCCCGTCCAGCTCGATGCGCCACAGCACCCCCGCCTCGTCCCGCTGCACGGGCTCGGCCCCGGACTCCTCCAGATAGCGTTCATAGCCGTAGTGCTCCAGCATCACGCGGCGCAGCTCGGCGTTCTCCTCCTCGCGGATGCGCCGCGGGGTCAGTCCGGAGAGCCCGTCCAGGAACTCGGCCGGTACCGGCATCCCGCGCCACGCGTACAGGGCGAACCCGTCGGGGAAGGCGAGGGCCGGTCCGTCCCCGCGGTCGAGCCGGCCCGCCTCGTCCCGGTGCAGTTCCACCGGCCGTTCACAGACGATCGCGGTCCTCTCGTACGGCCACCACCAGCCCGCCGCGCGGGCGACCGCCGCTATCCCCGCCAGCGTCCCGGTGCCGTCCTGGCCGTCGAAGGCCGCGAGCCAGGCCGCGTCGTGCTGGCCCAGCACCGCGTCCAGCAGGGTGAGCCGGACCGCCTGCTCGTCCTGCGACGCCTCGGCCACGGCCCCCACCACACCCGTCCGGATGCGCTCGGCCAGCATCGCCGTGCCGTCCCACAGCACGGCGCCGGTCAGGGCCCAGTGCGCGGCCCAGTCCGCCGGTCCGAGCCGGTCGAGGACCTGCTGCCGTACGGCGGCCCACGGCCGGGTGCGCACCGCGTCACGGACGCTGCTCCCCGCCGTGCCGTCGGCCGTCAGCCGGGCCGCCGTCCGCACGCCCTGGCACGGCGAGCCCACCCAGACGATGTCCGCGGGCTCGGCCAGCCCCGCCAGCCGGTACGCCAGGCGCACGCCCTCCTCGGCCGCCGCGCGGTCCGCCGGACCGGTCGCCGCCGCCACCTCACGCCAGGCGGCCGTCACCTCCATCGTCACGTCCGCCGCCACGTCCGCCACCCCGTTCACCGTCGCGTCCGCCATCGCGTCGTCCGTCCGCACGGTCGCCGTCATCGCCGCTTCCACCTGTGCCGTCCCCATCCCCGTACCGATCCCCGTCTCCATGCCCATCCCCGTCGTCACCGCCGCGCGCCCCCTCGTCACCGCCGCTCCCCGTCGGCTCAGTCCGCCACGACACGGACCGCGCCCGGCGCGTACTCGCGCTGCCGGATCACCCGGTACCACCCCTTGGGCAGCGGGATCGCCGCGTGCTCCTCGTGCACCACCCGGCCGCCGTCCGGGAGATGGAGGTAGGAGGAGCCGAACGGGCCGGCCTCGCGGACCAGCGTCCCCGGTCCGAGCACGGCGTGCGCGTGGCCGGTGACCTCGCCCAGCGCCAGCACGAGCCGTCCCCGGCCGTCCCTCGGCTGCCGCGGCAGCCGGTCGGTGCCCGGCGGCACGGCCGCCTCCTCGACGGGCACGATCAGGACGTCACCCTGCCGGTACATACGTGTCTCCCTTCGCCGTCGGCACACCGCCGACCCGATGTCCACGACGGTACGGGGAGGGTCTGACAATCACCCCCGGCCCGGCCCTCGCACCGGCCCCGGACCGGCTCCCGTCGGGCCCGGTACCCGGAATGTCAGTGGGGGTTGGTAGAAATCTCGCGACCACCCGAAGCGTCAGGGTCCCAGGAGGCCAGCACCATGTCCTATGTCGAGCATCTGCGGGAACTGCACGGTCTGCCCGTCTTCGACTTCGGCGACCACAAGGCGGAGCAGGAGCTGCCGGAGGCGGGTGCCGTGGCCTGGCGGCTGGCCGAAGACCCCTACGGGGAATCCTCGGACGAGGAGTTCGGCGATCTCTGGGACCGCTTCCTCGACACGGTGGACTGCGCGGGTGTCCGGGCGATCGTGGTGGGCCCGTGGGGCGAGGTGTACGACCACGACTCCAGCGACGTCGTCCGGCGGCTGGTGAGCGCGCACGACCGGCTGACCGGGCTGCGGGCGGTGTTCCTCGGCGATCTGGTGATGGAGGAGGCGGAGATCTCCTGGATCGAGCAGTCCGATGTCACGCCGGTCCTGGCCGCGTATCCGCTGCTGGAGGAGTTCGGGGTGCGCGGCGGCACCAAGCTGCGCTTCCCCGCGGTGCGCCACCGCTCCCTGCGCACCCTGTGTTTCGAGGCCGGTGGCCTGCCCGGCGAGGTCGTGCGCGGAGTCGTCGCCAGCGAACTCCCCGCGCTGGAGCACCTCGACATCTGGCTCGGGGTCCAGCAGTACGGCGGTGACACGACCGTGGCCGACCTGGCGCCGCTGCTGGCCGGGGGCCGCTTCCCGGCGCTGAGCCATCTGGGCCTGTGCAACAGCGAGATCGAGGACGAGATCGCCGCCGCCGTCGCCGGGTCCCCGCTCGTCGCCCAGCTGTCCTCCCTCGCCCTGTCCCTCGGCATGCTCACCGACGAGGGTGCGACGGCCCTGCTCGAAGGCCAGCCGCTCACCCACCTCACCACTCTCGACCTGCGCCACAACTACGTCACCGACGCGGTGGCCAAGCGGATACAGACGGCTCTGGAGCCGCACGGCGTCGAGGTCGACCTGTCCGAACCGGGCCAGGAATGGGAAGACGACGGCGAGGTCCACCGCTTCACCGCCGTGGCGGAATGACGACGTCATGACATTCACGCATCACTTCGACACCTGCCCGGGGTGGCCGGTGGTCAGCCTCTCCGGGCCGGACGCGCGCGAGCTGCCGGCCGCGGGCGAGGTCATCTGGCGCCTGGACTGCGCCGGGGAAACGCCCTTCACCGACGTGTGGCGGGCCTTCACGGACCAGGTGGCCACGGAGGACGTCCGGGCCCTGGTCATCGGGCCCTGGTGGCATGACGAGTACAGCGACCTGCGTCCCGTGCTGGACCTGATCCTCGCCGACGCGGACCGCTTCCCGGCGCTGCGCGCCCTGTTCCTCGCCGATGTGTCCAGCGAGGAGTGCGAGATCTCCTGGCTCCGGCTCACCGACATCACCCCGGTCCTGGAGCACTTCCCGCTGCTGGAGGAGCTGGGTGTGCGCGGCGGCGACTCACAAGGGCTCGGCGAGGAGCCGCTGTCGCTGCGCCCCGTCCGTCATGAGGCGCTGCGCGTCCTGCGCTTCGAGTCGGGCGGCCTGCCCGCGCGGGTGGTCCGCGCGGTCGGCGCCTGCGAACTGCCCGCGCTGGAACGGCTGGAGCTGTGGCTCGGCGAGTCCCACTACGGCGGTGACACGACCGTGGCCGACCTGGCGCCGCTGCTCGCCGCGGGCCGCTTCCCGGCGCTGCGCCATCTGGGCCTCCAGGACAGCGAGGTGCAGGACGAGATCGCGGTGGCCGTCGCGGCGGCGCCGGTCGTGGCTCAACTGGAGTCACTGAGCCTGTCCATGGGCACCCTCAGCGACACCGGGGCGGACGCGCTGCTGGGCGGCCGGCCGCTGACCCACCTCAAGCGGCTGGACCTCCATCACCACTTCCTGAGCAGGCCCATGACCGACCGTATCCGCGCGGCACTGGCCGCCGCCGGGACCGAGGTGGACCTGTCGGAGGGCCAGAGCAGGCACCGCGCGCGAAGCCCGGAGAGGCGCTATGTCGCGGTCTCCGAGTGACGTGGCGCCGAGGCGGGGCGACACACCGCCGCGGCTGAGCGACACGCCTCTGGGGCTGGCCGTCACACCCTTGCGGCTGCTCGCCACGCCCTCGCGCCTTTGCGACACGCCGTCGCCCGTAAGCGGCGTGTCGCCATCCACAAGCACCCCACCCCCCGACACCCCCCTCCGCCTCACCGTCATAGGCAACCCCGAGAACCGGCGCACGACGCTCTTCGTGGACGCCGCCCGCCGCGCCGGGCACGCGGCCCCTCGTGTGCTGGCGTGGCGGGACCTGCTGACCGGCGGCCGGTACGCCTTCGCGCCGGGCGAGTTCGTACGTATCGACTCGCCCGGTGAGAACGCCGAGGTGGACCGCCTGCTGCGCGGCACCGACGATCCCGCGCGGGTCGAGGGGACGGCCCGGTGGCACCGCCGCTTCACCACCGCCCTGCGGGAGGTGACGGGCGAGGCCCACCGCGCGGGCGCGATCACGTCCGCCGACCCCGAGGAGGTCGCCGTCCTGTTCGACAAGCGGCGCTGCCACGCGCGGCTCGACGCGGCGGGCGTCCCGGTCCCCCAGGCGCTGACGGGTCCGGTCGACGGCTGGGCGGGGCTGCGGGAGCAGTTGCGGGCGGCCGGGATCTCCCGGGCGTTCGTGAAGCCCGCGCACGGTTCATCGGCCTCCGGGGTCATGGCCCTTTCGGTGGCGGGCCCCGGCCGCGTCAAGGCGACCACCTCCGTCGAGACGACCCCCGACGGCCGCCTCTACAACTCCCTGCGGGTGCGCGACTACACGTCGGAGGCCGAGGTAGCCGCGCTCGTCGACGCCCTCGCCCCGGACGGCCTGCATGTCGAACGCTGGCTGCCCAAGGCGGCACAGGGCGGCCGGGCCGCCGATCTGCGGGTGGTGGTGATCGCGGGCCGGGCCACGCACGCGGTCGTACGGACCAGTCGGCATCCCATGACGAATCTGCACCTCGGCGGCGCCCGCGGCGACCTGGAGGCCGTCAAGGAGGCGATCCGCGCGGCGGGGGCCGACTTCACCGCCGTCCTCGATCTCGCCGAGCGGGCCGCCGCGTGCTTCCCGGACGCCCTCTGCGTCGGCGTGGACATCCTGCCCGCCACCGGCTGGCGCCGCTTCGCAGTCGGCGAGGTGAACGCCTTCGGGGACCTGCTGCCCCGGCTGACCGGCCTGCCCGGCAGCGGCGCCGAGGGTCTGGACACCTACGCCGCGCAGATAGCCGCGGCACCGGCCGTCGTACGACACGCGCGGGTCGCCGCCGCCCGGCAGCCGCACCTCAAGGAGCACCACCGTGACCGCACCCCCTGATCAGAACGACGCCGCCACCGGCACCGCCACCGGGCACGCCGACATGAACGACATCGTCGGCACCCACGACATCCTCCTCGTCACCCTCGACACCCTCCGCTACGACGTGGCGCAGGAGTTGGCCGAGGCGGGCCGGCTGCCGAACCTGGCCCGGCATCTGCCGGGCGGAGCCTGGGAGCGCCGACACGCCCCCGGCAGCTTCACCTACGCCTCCCACCAGGCGATGTTCGCGGGTTTCCTGCCGACCCCGGCCGCGCCCGGCCCGCATCCACGCCTCTTCGCCGCGCGTTTCGCGGGCAGCGAGACCACGGCGGACGGCACCTATGTGTACGACACGCCCGACCTCGTCACGGGTCTGGCCGCCGCGGGCTACCGCACGGTCTGCATAGGCGGCGTCGGTTTCTTCAACAAGCAGGGCCCGCTGGGCTCGGTGCTGCCAGGCATGTTCCAGGAGAGCCACTGGGAGCCGGAGTTCGGGGTGACCTCACCCACGTCGTTCGAGTCCCAGGTCACCCGCGCGGAAAAGGTGATCGCACAACTGCCTCCCGAACAGCGCCTGTTCCTCTTCGTCAATGTGTCGGCCCTGCACCAGCCCAACTGGTTCCATCTCCCCGGCGCCAGCCGTGAGACGGGCGACACGCGGGCCACCCATGCCGCGGCACTCGCCTATGTGGACCACCACATGGGACGGCTGCTGTCAGCCACCTCCGGCCGTGGTCGCCCATGCTTCGCCGTCGTCTGTTCCGACCATGGCACCGCGTACGGCGAGGACGGCTTCACCGGTCACCGCATCGGCCATGACGTCGTATGGACCGTTCCCTATGCCCACTTCTTCGTCGACGAGGCCCGATGACGCTCACCGAGAACACCACCACCCCCGCCCCCGAAGCCACCGACATCCGCCCGTACCAGCAGTACGTCTACGCGTACCCGCACAAGACGGCCTACCACCCGGTGCCCCGCGAGCGCGCCCGCCTGCGTGAGCTGTGGGCGAACGAGCCGAAGGACGCCCTCTCCCTCTACTTCCACATCCCGTTCTGCGAGGTCCGCTGCGGCTTCTGCAACCTGTTCACCCGCATCGGGGCACCGGGCGAGCTGACCACCGCGTACCTGGACGCCCTGGAGCGGCAGGCGACCGCCGTGCGCGAGGCGCTGGGCGAGGGGGCGCGGTTCGCGGGCGCGGCCTTCGGGGGCGGCACCCCGACGTTCCTGGAGGCGACGGAGCTGGAACGGCTGTGCGATCTCGCGGAGCGCGGCCTGGGCGCCGATCTCACCGCGATCCCGCTCTCGGTCGAGGCGTCCCCGGCCACGGCGACCGCCGACCGGCTGTCCGTGCTGGCCGCGCGTGGCACCATGCGGCTGAGCCTGGGCGTGCAGAGCTTCGTCGACGCCGAGGCGCGCACGGCCGTACGCCCGCAGCGGCGCGCGGACGTCGAGGCGGCCCTCGCCCGGATCCGCGACGCGGCGATACCTGTCCTGAACATCGACCTGATCTACGGCATCGACGGCCAGACGGAGCGGTCCTGGACCCACTCCCTGGACGCGGCGCTCGCGTGGCGGCCGGAGGAGCTGTACCTCTACCCCTTGTACGTACGCCCGCTGACGGGCCTCGGCCGCCACCACGACGAGACTGCCGACGAGGCGGCGGCCTGGGACGCCCAGCGCCTGCGCCTGTACCGCCACGGCCGCGACCACCTCCTGGCCCACGGCTACGAACAGGTGTCGATGCGGATGTTCCGCCGCGCGGGCGCCCCGATGACGGGCGGCGAGGACTACGTGTGCCAGACCGACGGCATGGTCGGCCTGGGCTGCGGCGCCCGCTCGTACACCTCCACGCTGCACTACTCCTTCGACTACGCGGTCGACATGCACCGCATCCGGGGGTTCATCGACGCCTACACGACCCGCACCACCGCCGACTTCGCCCACGCCGACTACGGCTGGGAGATGACCGCCCTGGAGGCGAAACGCCGCCACCTGCTGCAATCACTGCTTCAGGCGAAGGGCATGGACATCGCGACCTACCGCACACAGTTCGGGGGCACTCCCGGCGATGATTTCGCCACCGAGCTGGACCGCTTCCGCGACCGGGGCTGGCTGGACGACTCCGCGGGCCCGGACCTGCTGCGGCTCTCCCCGGAGGGCCTGGCGCACTCCGACGCGCTGGGTCCCGAGCTGTTCTCCCCCGCCGTACGCGCGCGTATGGCCGCGTACGAGCCGAAGTGAGGCGGCCACCATGGACCTGACCCTCCTCTACCGGGGCCCACTGGCGTCGTGCGACTACGACTGCCCGTACTGCCCCTTCGCCAAGCGCCGCGACAGCCGCGCCCAGCTGACCGCGGACCGCACGGCGCTGGAACGGTTCGCCACCTGGGCGTCGGCCCAGCACGAAGACCGCCTCTCCCTCCTCTTCACCCCGTGGGGCGAGGGCCTGGTCCGCTCCTGGTACCGCCGCACGCTCACGGAGCTGAGCAAGCTGGAACACATCAACCGGGTGGCGATCCAGACCAACCTCAGCTGCCGCACGGACTGGCTGGCCGACGCCGACCTGGACACCCTCGCCCTGTGGTGCACCTTCCACCCCGGCCAGACCCCGTACGACCGCTTCCTCACCAAGTGCCACGACCTGGCCGCCCTCGGGGTCCGCCACAGTGTGGGAGTGGTCGGCCTCCCCGAACACCTGGACCAGGCCCGCCGCCTGCGCGCCGACCTCCCACCCCACATATACCTGTGGATCAACGCGGCCGAGGGCCACACCTACACCGACCCGGAGGCGTCCGACTGGACCGCCCTGGACCCCCTGTTCCCCTACAGCCGCCACCCACACCGCAGCGCGGGCCTGCCCTGCCGCACGGGCGAATCCGTGATCTCGGTCGACGGCGAGGGCACGGTCCGCCGCTGCCACTTCGTCCCGTCCACCCTGGGCAACCTCTACGACGACTCCTACCGCGACGCCCTGCGCCCCCGCCCCTGCCCCCTCACCACCTGCGACTGCCACATCGGCTACATCCACCTGGAAACCCTGCCCCTGTACGACATCTTCGCGGGCGGCGTCCTGGAACGCGTCCCGTCGGCGGGGTAGGGCAGCCCTCGTACCGGTTTCCTGACCGGCGGCCCGGGGCCGTCGTCGGGCGGGACCGCGGTGTGCGCTGCGCGCCGATGTACGGCATCCCGGGGCCGCCGTCGGGACCGCCACTGCGCCGCCGAATCAGGCCGCTCTGTCCGTTGCTTCCCGTGCGTACGGCCGCCCGGCCGGCCTCTGATTCCCGCCGGACGGCCGTGCCAGCTGTCGGGTCAGCCGTCGGGTCAGCTGTCGGGTCAGCTGTCGGAGCGGAACGCCCCGTGGACCCGCAGGTCGCCCGCGATCTCCACCTTCTCGTCGACCACGTGCATCACCGCGTGGTCGCCGTTGCGGACCGACAGCAGCGCGTTGGCGTCCACCTTCCCCGCGAACAGCGACTCCCCATCGACATGGAGACCGTCCTTGAAGACAGCCCTCCCCAGTGCGTTCAGCTGACCCCCGGCATTCACCGGGCCGGTGACGGAGAGAGCGCCCCCGACGGTCGCGTCCCGGGCGACGGCCAGCTCACCCAACGTCAGCTTGCCGCCGATCGAAAGGTCGCCCCCCACAGATGCGCTCCTGGTGACGTGGAGGTCCTCGCTCGCTGAAACCGTCCCGCCTATGGACAGGGTCCTACCCACCACCACAGCACCGTCCAGCGACGCATCCTTGGCGACATGGAGGTTGTCGTTGGCGGTGACCGCCCCGATGACCGTGAGGGTCTTGCCCACGGTCACGGCACCATCCAGCGCCGAGTCCTTGAGGATGTGCAATTCGTGCGCCGTGAGCTTTCCGTCCCCTTGCCCGTTCGGGCCAGTGTTGATCTCCGCGCCTTGCTGTTCAAAGGTGATCCGCCCGGTGTTCTGCGAGCCCTCGACCCACGGCGTGTGCACCCCGTTGAAGGTCGGGGTCTCGTGCTGGACGGACGTGGTCAGGAAGTACAGCGGCTGCCGCCCGTTGGGGTCGGCGGCTATCAGCGTGTAGGTCGTGGCTTGTATCGGTTTCAGCTGACTCGGTGTCCACTGCCAACTGGTCCCGGTGTGCTGCGTCGCCGGTTCGCTCGTGCCGTCCGGGAGCTGGACGCGGTACTGGAGCGTCGCGGGACCGTCCCACAGCAGGACGACGTCGTCTCCCGCCTTGAGGAGCGTTTCCTGTGGGCGGAAGTTGCGCGGGACCTTCGGCGCGAGCTTCGGCACCCCCAGGGTGGCGTACTTTGTCGGCTCCGAGTTGTTACCCGGCGTCCGCAGGAACTCCCGCGCCCGGATCAGGACCGTCCCCGCCTGCTGGGAGACCGGGAAGTCATCCAGTACCACCACCAGGTAGCCGCCCGCATCGAAGTGCGCCCGCAGGTTCGGCCGCGCCACCGTGAGGACGCCCGTCGCATCGTTCCACCAGGTCGCCAGATCCTCCTGCGGCGCAGGAGTCCCGGGGAACAAGGGCTGTACCGCCTGGTTCTCCTCGATCCGTGTGGTGACCGCCGCCGGAGTGTCCGTCAGATCACCGCTGCCGGTCCCGACCGGGACGGTGATCTCGATGGAGTCCAGGATCACATTCTGTTCGGAGGTGTTGGAGACGACGATGCGGATCGTCCCGATGTTCTCTCCTTGCGACGGGGAGACCTCAAGCGGAGCGGGATCGGTGAGTATTTGATAGACGAGAGAAGCCAACGCTGGAACCCCTTGTCTCGGCTCACAGGCGTACGCCCCCACGGGCGAAGCCTCGGTCACACAGCGCTATCCCGCCGGACACCCTCAAAAACAAGCATTCCTCGTGAGCGGCGTAAACGGGACCAGTACTGACCGAAACGGTCCCGGCTGCCTTCCGGAAGGACCGTCGGCGGTGCCGGGCCTTCAGCACCGGTGCCCACGCCCCCTGTTCAGACCGGCTGACCGCCTTCGGGGCCTGCCGGCCGCAGACCGAAGGCCCCCGGAAGGTAGTCACACCGATGGCAAGGCCAGGGGCACTCAGGCACCAGCCCATTGGCCAGCTGACCTGCAATGACGCGCCGATCGAGCACCCTTCAGAGGTGCGCGGGCTGGTCATGCTCACCTGCTGTCTCTGCCCGTTCCTGGCCGCTGTTGGTCATGCGTTGGTCATCTGGCCAACCGGCTCTGAGCAGTGAGAAGGCCCCGCCCTGCGCCACGGGGGAGGCGCACGACGGGGGCGTTCGTTCGGGGTCTACCGGGTCAAGGGCGGCGAGGCGCTTCGGGCGGCTCACGCCCGTCCCCGGAGGGGCGTTTCGCGGGTCGTCCGGGTGCCCCTCAAGCAGATGGATCCGCATGGCGACAAGCATGCTGCGGACTCCCGGCACGTAGCCGTCCTCGATCACGCCGGCCTGCGCTTGCCGGAGCTGTCGGCAGACCCGGCAGGTGTCCGGGTTCGCGGGTCCCGGCCGAGGGGTGCGGATGTCAAGCAGCATCGGGATCCCCCAGGCGCGCGAGCCACTTTGTGAGGCTGCCGCTCGAACCGCCCTGCCGCCAGTCCTGAATCAGTTGGTCGGCGTACGCCGATAACGCCGGGTCTAAGGGGTCGGTCTGCTGCCACTCGCACGGGCCCGGGTGGTCACGGAAGATCGTGCACACGTCGCCCAGCGGGGTGCGCTTGCTCAGGCACACAGCAAGGTCTTGGGCCCACTGGCCGGGCATGTCCTGATGCCAGCGCAGAAACACGTCCGAGCACGGTTCGCGCTGTGCGCCGTCCCGGAGAAAGGCGGCATGGAATACGTGCGGTATGTCGCCCAGCTGGCACTGCACCGCGTCGGCTTCCGCCCAGTCAGGGTCTGTGAACGCACACTCCAACTGGGCGGCCTTGGCGAGAACGTCAGGGTCGATGGCGGCGACGGCTTTCCATCGGGCAGTCACCTTGCCTCCCGATTCCTGGCGCAGTCCGGGCAGTTGGGAACCGGGCACGGCGGGAGTTCGTAGCTGGGGAACGCGACCATGCCCGATGCCGGGTCGAGCCGTCCGCCGTACTCCTCCCCCCAAGGGGACTGGACGTCCGTCCGAGGCTCCGCCGGGGCGTCGCTGAGGCTGACCAACTCGGGCCCCGGCAGCACGCTCATGCGGGCGCTCACCCGGTTCGCCGGGGCCGTCATGAGTCGCGCTCTGTGAGGCTTCGGTACGGCGCCACTTGTTCGGCCGCCTCGGCGCACAGCGCGTCCCAGGTCGGCGCGTCCACGGTGTGGGCGAGATTCCATGCCGGGTGGTCGGAGCGGCCGGCCCCCAACGTTTCGCGCAGTCCGAACACGCTGGCGCTGTACGGCGCCGTCGCGTACCAGTGCGGGGGTGCGTCGCTGCCTTGCTTCGACCGGAAGAATTTCCATCCCTCGGGGAGTTCGGCACTCATTTCACACCCCACCGCCCCAAGACATGCACTGGCGGTCTGCCGGATGGCCGGCTGTGGCTTTGGGCACTGTCGTCAACGCCTTGCCGGTTGGTGGCCACGCCCCCGGAGGTTTGCCCGTCGCGGGGGTCCTTGTGTATGACCACGCTGCCCGGTGGCGAGAACCAGTACCACGGCGTAACCGCTGCACTCAGGCCGCATTTTGGCCGCACGCGGTAATCTGACCAGGAGAGAAGGCAGTCGGACGGAGTACGGACATGGCAGGCAAGCGGAAGCGCCTCGCACAGCGCCGGAAGTCATGCGGCTTCACACAAGAGACCTTTGCTCAAGCCCTGCGGGTCGATCGCACTACCGTCCAACGATGGAAGAGCGGGGAGGTCGAACCCCACCCGCATCAGCGGCTGAGAATGGCCAATCTTCTACAAATTGAACCCGAGGAACTTCACGCACTATTGGCACCTGAAACCTCGGGGCTACCCCTTCTCAATGGAGACAGGGGTGAAGGTCTCGCGCTCACCATCCGTGAAATGTCACAACGTCTCGTCATGCTGGACAACGAATTGAATGGCTTGCCCATCGCGGACGTAGCCGCACGCTCCTTCAAGAAGGTTCACCGTCGCCTCGGGGAGGGGAAGTACGACAGGAAGGCGGAACACGATATCCAGGCAGCGGCAGCCGAGTTGGCCGAAGTTGCAGGATGGGCACTCTTCGATGCCGAAAAGCAAGGCTCTGCCCGCAGATTCAACCAAGAGGCACTATTCTTGGCGAGGCTCTCGGGCGATCGAGCAATTGAACTGCTGATCATGCAGAACATGGCCATGCAGGCAGGGTGGGTAGAAGCCGAGGATGTGGCAGAGTCACTTATCCTCACGACTGGTGAGATTTCTTCCGCACGTACACTTAGGCTACTCGCCAAGGCCGCGCAAAACGGTAAATCCACGCTTGCCGCACCGAGCAACTTGCGGGACGCGCTAGACCACATCGAATCCGCAATAAGAGAAGACCCGTACGAGATGTAAGAAGCGGTGTTGGGAACACGGAAAGCCGGGTTTGGGTGGCCGTGCGGCGGAGGCTGCGACGTAGAGCAGGAGCCGTGAGGAGCGGGCGGAGCAAGCCGGTTGCGTACGGGGCGATGTGCCCCGTGATCGCGAACCGTAGGGCGTCCACCTGAATGGGATCCTTGGCCCTGGACGCGGCCACTGGCGCTCCGTCCCACAGATCCCACAGCCCGGAAAAGCAAAGAACCCCTGATGAACAGGGGTCCTGGCTGGTGTCCGAGGGGGGACTTGAACCCCCACGCCCGTTAAAGGGCACTAGCACCTCAAGCTAGCGCGTCTGCCATTCCGCCACCCGGACAAGGTGTCCGCCGCTTGGTGCGGGGGTGTTTCCCGCTGCGACGCGGACAACCATACCAAGGTTTCGGAGCGCCTCTCACCTGCGTTTTCCGTCGCCCGGACAGCCCTGTGGGGCAGGGGTGTCCGGGGCGACGGAAGCGTCGCAGGGAGCGACCGGGTGGACACCTGGGGTTATGGCATGAGGTGGTACTCCGTGAAGTTGCCCGGCTGCCGTTCCCCCTCCGGTCCGTGGGTCACGGCGTGCACCAGGAGTTCGCCGCCGACGAACGCGCCGCGCCAGGACGCGCCGAAGCCGCCGAAGAGTTCGTCGCGGTCGCCTCGGGAGCGGGGCTTGCCGTGGCCGACCTTGAAGGCCCGGATCTGCGGGGCGAGGCGCTCGTAGGTCGCACGGTCGTCGGTGGACAGGGTGGCGACCAGGGCGCCGTTGGACGCGTTCATGGCGGCCAGCAGCTCCGCCTCGGTGTCCACCAGGACGATGGTGTCGACCGGGCCGAAAGGCTCGGCGTGGTGGAGGGGCGAGGAGGGCGGGGGATTCAGGAGGGTGACGGGCTGGACGTAGGCCGAGGTGTCCTGGCCGGGCAGGAGGCGGGCGTCGGACAGTTGTCCTCGGTGCAGCGGGACGGCGCCGCGGTCGACGGCCTCGGCGACCTGGTCGGTCAGCTCCTTGGCCTTGGCCGCGTTGATCAGCGGCCCGAAGTCCAGGTCGGGGTAGGGGTCGTCGGGGTGGGCCACGGCGAGCGGGTGGCCGACCTTGAGGGTGCGGACCGCCGGGAGGTAGGCCCCGAGGAAGGCGTCGAACTGCTCGCGCTGGACGACGAAGCGCGGGTACGCCGTGCAGCGCTGCTTGCCATAGTCGAAGAGCTTGGGGACGACGGCGGTGAGCGCGTCCCAGTCCGAGTGGTTCCAGATGCCCCAGGTGTTGAGTCCCTCCTGTTCGAGGATGTGCCGTTTGCCCAGGTCGGCGACGGCGGTGGCGACGGCGGCGCCGGTGTCCCGGCCGCCGACGAAGGAGACACAGCCGATCTCGGGCGCCCGCACCAGCGCCTCCGACAGCTCGCCTCCGCTGCCGCTGACGAGGGTGACGGGAATGCCCTCGCGGGCGGCGAGCGCGGCGGCCAGGGTGAGACAGGCGACGCCGCCGTCGGTCGGGGTTTTGGCGATGACCGCATTGCCTGCCAGTGATTGGACCAGCAATGCGTGAACGAGCACGCTCATCGGATAGTTCCAGCTCGCGATGTTGGAGACCGGTCCGTCCAGCGGGGTCCGGCCGTCCACCATGGACTCGATGCCATCGACGTACCAGCGCACTCCGTCGATGGCCCGGTCCACGTCCGCCGTGGCGAGCCGCCAGGGCTTGCCGATCTCCCAGACCAGCAGCAGGGCGAGCAGGTCGCGGTGGGCGGCGAGGGCGTCGAGGGTGGCGGCGACGCGGGCGCGGCGTTCGGTGAGCGGGACGTGGCGCCAGGCGCGGTGCTGGTCGAGCGCCGCGCGGACGGCCTGCCGGGCGGTGGTGCCGTCCAGGCGGGGCGGGCCGGCGATGGGGCTGCCGTCGACGGGGGTGGTGGCGGGCAGGGAGCGGCCGTCCGGCTGCCATCCGGCGTTCCAGAGGTTGAGCACGCGGTCGTCCCGGAAGGCTTCGGGGGCGGCGGTCAGACACCGCTGCCAGGCGTCCGACCAGGAGGTACCGGATTTCAGGGTGAGGGTGTTCGTGGGTGCCATCGTGGGCTCCGCTCTCGGTGCACAGTCGGGGCGGGAGGGGCGTGGCTGCTGGTCATGGTCACGGCCATGGGGCCTGGCTGCTGGTCATGGCTGGTCCCCGGGCACGGCGCGCACCGCCGGGCCCGGAACGCCGTACGGCGGTGCCGTACGGGTGGGTACGGTGACTCCGCACGGCTACTCCGCACGGCTACTCCGCACGGTTACTCCGCACGATGACTCCACGCGGTGGTCGCACGGTCACCGCGCGGAGGTCACGGAGGTCACCCAGGGGGCCGCCGGCCGGTCGTGGCGCCGGCGGGGCCCTCATCGGCTCTTTTCGGCTCTCATCCAGTGTGGTCGTCCAGCGCGGCGACCACCAGGCGTGCGGTCTCCGTCGGGGTGCTGCCGACGCGTACGCCGACCGCTTCCAGGGCTTCCTGCTTGGCCTTGGCGGTGCCGGAGGAGCCGGAGACGATGGCGCCGGCGTGGCCCATGGTCTTGCCCTCGGGCGCGGTGAATCCGGCGATGTAGCCGACGACGGGCTTGGTGACGTGCTCGCGGATGAAGGCGGCGGCCCGTTCCTCGGCGTCGCCGCCGATCTCGCCGATGAGGACGATCAGTTCGGTGTCGGGGTCGTCCTGGAACGCGGCGAGGCAGTCGATGTGGGTGGTGCCGATGACGGGGTCGCCGCCGATGCCGACACAGGTGGAGAAGCCGATGTCGCGCAGTTCGTACATCAGCTGGTACGTGAGGGTGCCGGACTTGGAGACCAGGCCGATGCGGCCGGGCTTGGTGATGTCGGCGGGGATGATGCCGGCGTTGGCCTGGCCGGGGGTGATCAGGCCGGGGCAGTTGGGTCCGATGATCCGGGTGCCGCGGTGCTTGGCGTACGCGGTGAAGGCGACCGAGTCATGGACGGGGATGCCCTCGGTGATGACGACGGCGAGGCCGATGCCGGCGTCGGCGGCCTCGGTGACGGCGGCCTTGGCGAAGGCGGGCGGCACGAAGACGACGGTGACGTCGGCGCCGGTGGCCTCGATGCCCTCGTGGACCGTGCCGAAGACCGGCACCGCGCGGTCGTCGAAGTCGATGCTGCGGCCGGCCTTGCGCGGGTTGACGCCGCCGACGACATTGGTGCCCGCGGCGAGCATCCGCCGGGTGTGCTTCATGCCCTCGCCGCCGGTCATGCCCTGGACGAGGACCTTGCTCTCCTTGGTCAGGTAGATGGCCATGTCCCGGCTCCTCAGGATGCGTGGGCGAGTTCGGCGGCGGTGCGGGCGGCGTCGTCCATGGTGGCCGACTGGCGCACCAACGGGTGCGCGTGCTCGTCGAGGATGGCGCGGCCCCGGGCGGCGTTGTTGCCGTCGAGGCGGACGACGAGGGGTTTGGTGAGCTTGACGGTGTCCAGTGCCTGCACGATGCCGTCGGCGACGGCGTCGCAGGCGGTGATGCCGCCGAAGACGTTGACGAAGACGGACTTGACGTCGGGGTCGGAGAGGATGACGGACAGCCCGTCGGCCATGATCTGCGCGGAGGCGCCGCCGCCGATGTCGAGGAAGTTGGCGGGCCGGGCGCCACAGCCCGCGACCACGTCGAGGGTGGACATGACCAGTCCGGCGCCGTTGCCGATGATGCCGACCTCGCCGTCGAGCTTGACGTAGTTCAGGCCCCGTTCGGCGGCGACCGCCTCCAGCGGGTCGTCGTGCTCGGCGGACTCGGCGCCCCAGCGGGCCTGCCGGAAGCCCGCGTTGTCGTCGAGGGTGACTTTGCCGTCGAGGGCGAGGATCTGCCCCTGTGCGGTGCGTACCAGCGGGTTGACCTCGACGAGCAGCGCGTCCTCGCGGATCAGCACCTCCCACAGCCGTACGAGTACGTCGACGGTCTGGGGCGGGAGTTTGGCGGCCTCGGCGATCTCTCCGGCCTTGGCGGAGGTGACTCCGGTGGCCGGGTCGATCGGAATGCGAGCCACCGCTTCCGGCCGAGTTGCGGCGACCTCCTCGATGTCCATGCCGCCCTCCGCCGAGGCGATGGCCAGGAAGCGGCCCGCCGCGCGGTCGAGGACGTAGGAAACGTAGTACTCCTTCTCGATGTCCACGGGCTGGGCCAGCATCACCTTGCCGACCGTGTGGCCCTTGATGTCCATGCCGAGGATCTGACGGGCTGTCAGCTCCGCGGCGGCCGGGTCGGCGGCCAGCTTGACCCCGCCCGCCTTACCGCGGCCACCCGTCTTGACCTGGGCCTTCACCACAACCCGGCCGCCAAGGCGGCGGGCGATCTCACGGGCTTCCTTGACCGAGTCGGTGACCTCGGCCCGCGGCACCAAGATGCCGTGCTCCTCGAAGAGTTCCCTTGCCTGGTGTTCGTACAGGTCCATCTCGGCTCCTGACTGAAAGTGTCGCACGCCCCCTGGACACCACCCACCGGATGCGGGATAACAAGCTTCATACAGTATTCGTCGACTGTATGCAATGTACCGCGAGACCGCTCCAACCCCCTACGAAGGGACAGGACTTCGCCATGCCTGACGACAGCCGCGACCAGAACGAGCAGCTCATCTCGGGTGGGCACCTCGTCGCCAAGGCCCTCAAGGCGGAGGGTGTGGAGGTCATCTACACCCTGTGCGGCGGGCACATCATCGACATCTACGACGGCTGCGTCGACGAAGGCATCGAGGTCGTCGACGTCCGCCACGAGCAGGTCGCCGCGCACGCCGCGGACGGCTATGCCCGGATCACCGGCAAGCCCGGCTGTGCGGTGGTCACCGCGGGGCCGGGCACCACCGACGCCGTCACCGGAGTAGCCAACGCCTTCCGCGCCGAGTCCCCGATGCTGCTGATCGGCGGCCAGGGCGCACTCACCCAGCACAAGATGGGGTCCCTCCAGGACCTGCCGCACGTCGACATGATGAACCCGATCACCAAGTTCGCGGCGACCGTGCCGGACACGGCCCGCGCGGCGGACATGGTGTCGATGGCATTTCGGGAGTGCTACCACGGCGCCCCCGGGCCCTCCTTCCTGGAGATCCCGCGCGACGTGCTCGACGCCAAGGTGCCGGTGTCCAAGGCACGGGTACCGCAGACCGGCGCCTACCGGGCCTCGACCCGCTCGGCCGGAGACCCCGAGGCCATCGAGAAGCTCGCCGACCTGCTTGTACACGCCGAGAAGCCGGCCATCCTGCTCGGCAGCCAGGTATGGACCACCCGGGGCACCGAATCGGCCATCGAACTGGTCCGCAGCCTGAACATCCCCGCCTACATGAACGGCGCCGGCCGTGGCACCCTGCCGCCCGGCGACCCGCACCACTTCCAGCTCTCCCGCCGCTACGCCTTCTCCAACGCCGATGTCATCGTGATCGTCGGCACGCCCTTCGACTTCCGCATGGGCTACGGCAAGCGGCTCTCCGCGAACGCCACCGTGGTGCAGATCGACCTCGACTACCGCACCGTCGGCAAGAACCGCGACATCGACCTCGGCATCGTCGGCGACGCCGGCCTGGTGCTGAAGTCCGTCACCGAGGCCGCCACCGGGCGGGTCAACGGCGGCGCCTCCAAGCGCAAGGAATGGCTGGACGAGCTGCGCGCCGCCGAGCAGACCGCACTGGAGAAGCGGCTGCCGAGCCTCAAGTCCGACTCCTCCCCCATCCACCCCTACCGGCTGGTCAGCGAGATCAACGACTTCCTCACCGAGGACTCGATCTACATCGGCGACGGCGGCGACATCGTCACCTTCTCCGGGCAGGTCGTCCAGCCGAAGTCACCGGGCCACTGGATGGACCCCGGCCCGCTCGGCACCCTCGGCGTCGGCATCCCGTTCGTGCTCGCCGCCAAGAAGGCCCGGCCCGACAAGGAGGTCGTCGCGCTCTTCGGCGACGGCGCGTTCTCCCTGACCGGGTGGGACTTCGAGACCCTCGTCCGCTACAACCTCCCCTTCGTCGGGATCGTCGGCAACAACTCCTCCATGAACCAGATCCGCTACGGCCAGGCCGCCAAGTACGGCAAGGAGCGCGAGCGGGTCGGCAACACCCTCGGCGACGTCCACTACGACAAGTTCGCCCAGATGCTGGGCGGCTACGGCGAGGAGGTCCGCGACCCCGCCGACATCGGCCCGGCGCTGCGCCGCGCCCGTGAGTCGGGCAAGCCGTCGCTCATCAACGTCTGGGTCGACCCGGACGCGTACGCCCCCGGAACCATGAACCAGACCATGTACAAGTGAGGTGATCCGGTGACCGCCAAGGCACTCGAAGGCGTCCGCGTCCTGGACATGACCCACGTCCAGTCCGGGCCCTCCGCGACCCAGCTGCTCGCCTGGCTCGGCGCGGACGTCGTCAAACTGGAGGCGCGGGGGGGGGGGGGGGGGCGGCGCCCCCCCCCCCCCCCCCGCCCCCCCCCCCCCCGCCTCGCACCACAAAACAACACAACACACTACAAAAAAACACAAAG